>JAFMEZ010000095.1 GCA_017856455.1 Parafilimonas sp. | reverse complement strand
CAGGATATTTATTTGCAAACAACCTCACAACATGAGATCCAATAAATCCTGCACCGCCTGTGATTAGAATTTTTTTCATATCAATGTTTTGAATTGAATTCTTTTGGCTGTTTTGTTAATTCTTCTTCCGGAAGATTTTTGAAATATTCATATGTCTTTTTTAAACCAATCGCTCGTTGAACTTTTGGCTCCCACCCAAGAATTTCTCTCGCTTTCGTAATATCAGGTTTCCTTTGCTTGGGATCATCCTGTGGCAAAGGCTTGAATACAATTTTTGTTTTTGACCCTATTAATCTCAAAATTTCTTCAGCAAATTCTAATAAAGAAATTTCAACTGGATTTCCAATATTGACCGGATTTACATAATCACTCATTAGCAATCTATAAATACCTTCAATCAAATCATCAACATAACAAAAAGATCTTGTCTGTGACCCATCACCAAAAACGGTAAGATCTTCTCCTCGCAGCACTTGCCCAATGAATGCAGGAAGCGCTCTTCCATCATTCAATCTCATCCTTGGTCCATATGTATTAAATATTCTTACTATCCTAGTATCCACTTTATGAAAAGTATGATAAGCCATGGTTATGGATTCCATATAACGTTTGGCTTCATCGTATACGCCGCGTGGACCAACAGGATTTACATTTCCCCAATACTCTTCGTTTTGAGGATGCACTAAAGGATCACCATAAACTTCAGACGTGGAAGCGACTAAAATTCTAGCATTTTTATCTTTTGCCAACCCAAGACAATTGTGGGTCCCTAGAGCTCCGACTTTAAGTGTTTGTATTGGTATTTTGAGATAGTCGATTGGACTCGCTGGTGATGCAAAATGCATGATATAATCAATTTTTCCAGGAACATGGATAAACTTGGTGACATCATGATGATAAAATTCAAATTCTTTCAACTTGAATAAGTGTTCAATATTTTTTAAATCGCCTGTAATAAGATTATCCATTGCAACAACATCATAACCCTCATGGATAAATCTATCGCATAAATGAGATCCCAAAAATCCTGCTGCACCTGTAATGAGTATTCTTTTGTTTGTCATAAAATCAATTTGAAGCAGCACGTCCAACACTTTCATAATAAAAACCAAGATCTTTGATTATGCTGGTATCAAAGAGGTTTCTTCCATCAAAAATCACTTTACCTTTTATGTGTTTATACATCTTTTGAAAATCTGGAGTCCTAAATTCATTCCACTCGGTTGCAATTATGAGTGCGTCAGCATTAGAAAGAGCTTCGTACTGATTGTCAGCATAGGAAATTTTATTCCCTATCTGTTGCTTTACATTATTCATAGCTTCAGGATCAAAAGCACAAACAGTTGCCCCCGCAGCAACCAATGCATCAATCATATAAAGTGCAGGTGCTTCTCTAATATCATCTGTGTTTGGCTTGAAGGCAAGACCCCATAAAGAAAAATGCCTGCCCTTTAAATCCCCTTTAAAATAGGCAGAGATTTTTGGAATAAGATGCAGCTTTTGCTTTTCGTTTACATGCATAACTGCATTTAAAATTTTGAACTCATAATTCACTTCACTTGAACTTTGCACCAATGCCTGAACATCTTTAGGGAAACAGCTTCCGCCATATCCTATACCAGGAAACAAAAATCTTTTTCCAATACGGGCATCGCTTCCTACTCCCAATCTAACCATATCTACATCAGCCCCCATTTTTTCACACAATTGAGCAATTTCATTCATGAAGGAAATTTTTGTTGCCAAGAATGAGTTAGCAGCATACTTTGTAAGTTCTGCAGAACGCAGATCCATGTAAATAATTGGATTGCCGGATCGAACAAATGGAGCATACAATTCACTCATATATTTTTTTGCTTGATCACTTTCAACTCCAATTACAACCCGGTCTGGCTTCATGAAATCATCTACAGCAACTCCTTCACGCAAAAATTCCGGATTTGAAACTACATCAAATTCAACTTTTGCATGTTGCGCAATAGCATTTCTAACTTTATCAGCTGTACCAACTGGAACAGTGCTTTTATCAACTATGACTGCATAATCTTTCATTATTTTCCCAAGATCATTTGCAACCCCAAGTACATATTTTAAATCCGCAGACCCATTTTCACCAGGAGGTGTAGGCAAAGCAAGAAAAATAATTTTAGCACCGATAATACCGTCTTTCAATGATGTCGTGAATCTAATTCTTTCCTCTTTTAGATTACGGAGAAAAATTTTTTCTAGCCCAGGTTCATAAATAGTAATCTCTCCAGCACTCAAAAGATCAACCTTTTTTTGATCAATGTCAATACAAGTAACGTCATTACCTGTCTCAGCAAAACAAGTACCTGTTACGAGTCCTACGTACCCTGTACCAACAACAGCTATTTTCATGAGGTTAGTTTATTTAGTGAAGTAATTTACTTTTTCTATGATAAAATCCAATTGCTCTTTATCCAATTCTGTATGAATGGGAAGAGAAACAACCCTTTCAGTAAGCCAATCGGTAACCGGAAGACTCACCTCAGGTAAATCCAAAAACGCAAACATTTTTTGTTTATGTGCAGGAACAGGATAATAAATCATTGCCGGTATCTGAACACTTGCCAAATCATCCACCAATTTGTTTCTGTCAACTCCATTCAAGACCAATGTATATTGATGGAAAACATGCGTATTGAATTGAGCAATAACCGGTGTTTTTAAATGCGGATTACTTTTAAATGCTGATGTGTAGTATTCAGCTGCTTCAAGTCTTGCAGCATTGTATGCATCCAAATGTTTTAATTTGATGTCTAGTATAGCTGCTTGTATTGAATCGAGTCTGGAGTTGCATCCAACTACATCATGATAGTATCTCATGCTCTGACCGTGATTGGCGATCATTTTTATTTTTTCTGCAAGCTCATCGTTGTTTGTGCAAAGTGCACCACCATCTCCATAACAACCAAGATTTTTAGAAGGGAAAAAAGATGTGCATCCAATATCCCCCATTGTTC
>JAFMEZ010000094.1 GCA_017856455.1 Parafilimonas sp. | reverse complement strand
ATCTTTCAGCCAAATTTGACTGCCCATTTTTCAATGGGAGTGCAAAGGTAACTGGATAAATTTATTTCACAAAATTATTTTCAGTGAGAATCACTAAAAATGTTTAGAAAAATCAATCTAAAGAACTTCGCTTTTTTTCAAAGCGGGTTGCAAATATACGCCTACAATTTCATTCCTACCAAAATAAAATAAAGAGTTTTTATTCACAAGATTGGAAACCCTTTGCCAGAAAGGATTACATCAAAAAAATTAATGTTTCAAAATTGCTTGTAAGTGCTGCGGATATACAATATCCTCCAAAAACAACCCATGTGCAGGTGCAGAAAAATCTGCTAGCGTATTATCTCTTGCAGCTAAAATAGTTTCAACATCTGATACAGTTAGCTTTCCTCTTCCTACTTTCAGCATTGTACCCACCAATGCTCTTACCATTCCTCTTAAGAATCTATTGCCTCTTACCCTGAAAACCAATTCCTCCCCTTCTGAAATCCATTTTGCCTCATCAATTGTACACTGATTGGTAAAGACTTGTGTATGCTTCTTTGAAAAACTTGTGAAATCATGAGTTCCAATGAATACAGCAGCTGCATCATTCATCAAATCAATCTGCAATGGATACGGATAATACCAGGCTGCACCTTCCAAAAAAGGATTTTTGCGATGGTACACATGATATGCATATGACCTTGACACTGCATCAAAGCGACTGTGCGCATCTTCAGAAACTGGATAAATTCCTTCAATGGCTATCGACTCGTTCAAAATAGCATTGAGATGATACACCGCATCTTCAACTTTCGCCAAACTAGATTTGAAATGAAAATAATTACACCTAGCATGCACCCCTGCATCCGTTCTTGAAGAGCCGGTCAATTGAATATCTTCTTTGAAATATACTTTTAAGGCATGCTCGATTTCTCCTTGAATGGTCTTGGCATTTTCCTGAATCTGAAATCCAGCAAAATTTTTTCCATTATACCTGACACGCAAAAAATAGTTCTGCATGAAGATTAATTAATACTTCAACTGATATGCAACAACATTATTTTTCCAAAATGTCGGCACATATAAAATTTTATTCTCCCTGTCATATCCAATATCAGCTGAATTGATCCCTTCACTCTTAGTATCCAGCAATTTGGTTTTTTGCCCGTTTACATTCACTAACCACACAACACCACTCCAACAAGAGATCAAAAAGTTTTTTTCATCCACTTGCTCAATCCCATCTGTATCAGCAGTCATTCCGTCCGCAATCAAGATCTTCTCCTTGTTTTTTCCTATCCTGTAAAATGATCCAGCATCAACCAAATGCAGTGCATGATCAGTGAAAAATACACCATTAGGACCGTTGAGCCCTTCCAAATAAAGTTTGATATCTCCCTTGTATAATCCTATGTAAAAAACCTTCTTTGTTTTTGAATCAGAAACATACATGTTTCCCAACTTGTCTGTTGTGATATCATTTAAACCTTGTGCACCTTCAACATATACTTTCTTTATAATTTTCCCTTTAAAAATATCAATGATGACAACTGAATCTACATCCGCAACCATTAAAAAGTCTTTATACAAGGCCATCCCCTTTGGTGCATGCAATCCTGTTACCCATTGAGCATTTGTGATTTTACCATTCAATGTCAACAACCCAATTGAGCCTTTACCATCTTTGTCCCAGGGACCTTTACCTTCAATATTTGAAACAAATATTTTCTGATTTCTTTCATCAAGCAAAACTGATTCAGGTACTTTTAACAAGGTATCAGTTGCCCATTTTTTTTCTAATACTTGTGCTTGTGTCAATACAGTAAAGCAAATACAAACGAATGCAGTTAGAAGTTGTTTCATGAAATATATTTTTAATTATATCGTTCTACATCAAATGCACTAATATCCATGCTTGTTTTTTTACCAGCAACAATCTCCTCCACCAATTTTCCTGTTGCTGCAGCCAATGACAAACCTAACATAGCATGTCCGCCTGCCATCACAAGATTATCATATTGTGAATGTCGGCCGATATAAGGCAATCCATCCGGACTCAAAGGTCTCCATCCCCACCATATTTTATCACTTGATGGAAATTCAACTGGTAAATTGGGATAATAACTTTTAGCTGCTTTATAAATTGCTTGAACTCTTTTTATAAGCATGGGTGACTGCAACCCACTGATCTCCATTGTACCCCCCATTCGCAAATCAGCACCCATTGGAGTCATCGCAACGCGATCATCGACCAGAATGGCTGGATAGTGCAAATTCTTCTCAACTTTTTCAAATGTCATACTGTAACCTTTGCCAGCCTGTAACAAGAGATTTACGCCTAAATGCTTTGACACCACAGGTAACCAAGAACCTGTTGCCAAAATAATTTCATCTGCAGAAAAAACACCTTTATCTGTTAATATGCTTGTGACTTTTCGTCCACTTTTTTCAAATCCCTCTAAAGTAGTATTCAGCTGAAAATCTACACCATTTGATTTCAAATGATGATAGATTGTTTTCATCAAATCCCCTGGATGCAGATGGCAGTCTATTGGATATAACACTCCTCCTCTCACATTGACTTCAACTTCAGGTTCTAAATCCTGCACGCCTTTGGCGTCAAATATTTGTGTTTCTATTCCTAATGCAGCAGCCTCTTTTGCTAACTCAATTTCATGTTTCTCTGTGGCAGGATTTTTATACAGCATAAAACATCCAACCTCTTCCATTCTAAATTGATTTCCCAATTCATCTCTAATTTCAGATGTTAGCGTCCTACTTAAATGCAAAATCTCATTCAAAGGGGGAATATTTTTTTCCATTGTTGATTTGGAAGAACGCTTCCAAAAGGTCAGTCCCCACTTGATCAAATCAATGTCTAATCGAGGTTTGATGTAAAATGGTGAGCTAGCACTCAACATCCACTGCAATCCTTTTGCAACAATTCCTGGAGATGCCAATGGAATAAAATGACTAGGCGAAACATATCCTGCATTTCCAAATGAAGTACCTTTTTG
>JAFMEZ010000093.1 GCA_017856455.1 Parafilimonas sp. | reverse complement strand
TCCCTCATTCCTTTCCCTCGTCCTTCTTCACAGAACCTTCTGGTAAAAAAGACATGATGAAGATTACAACAGAAGCAATCAACATTAAATAAAGTCCTAGTTCTTTCTCCGGACAATAGCCAAGATAGCAAGATCCAAAAAGTAGAAAATTCTTAATCGCATAGGCAACATTGAGTCCACCTAAGAGCAATGCAGCACGTTTAAACCAAAGGTTTTTAATAAAAGCACTCAGTGTTGCAAATCCTGCAATCACCAGTAATAATTTTGCAGGTTTGCCATACATATTTCTCTCAGAGTAGAAACCATTAAAATGTTTATCGACATCTGCATAATAGGCCCATGGCATAAAGCATGCGGCAATCATCAAAGCGAATGCCAATAAACTGATCCATTTTGAATATCTCGTCATAATAAAAAAGCGAAGTTCCCTTCGCTTGGAGGTCCCGAGCGGATTCGAACCGCTGTAGAAGCTTTTGCAGAGCTCTGCCTAGCCACTCGGCCACAGGACCATTTGATTCAGTCGTTGAACCGATGCAAAAGTACTAATTTTGAATGGATTAATAAAGGCCCTTCAACATGAACCCCATTGCAGCTTCAGAGCTTATCATTAACAATCGAGGAGCTATCTATCACCTAGATCTTCGTCCAGAGGAAATTGGCGAAATCATCCTTACAGTAGGTGATCCATTCAGGGTTGAAAAGGTGAGTAAGTACTTTGACCGCATTGAACACAAATCACACCATAGAGAATTCATCACGCATACTGGATGGATAGGCAATAAGAAAATTAGCGTTCTATCCACTGGAATAGGGCCAGACAATATTGATATTGTTTTCAATGAATTGGACGCATTGGTAAATATTGATTTAGAAACAAGAGTTGAAAAAAAAGAGAAAAAATCATTACAATTTATACGTATTGGCACATCCGGATCTTTGCAAAAGGATGTTGATGTAGATTGTTTTGTTGCAACAACGTATGGAATTGGATTAGATAATCTGTTGCATTATTACAGACATCTTGAAAATCAGCATGAAATTGAATTGATTTCGCAATTCAAATCACAGGTTAAATTATCTCCCAATATTCAACCATATGCAACCACTGGTAGTGCCATATTACTCGCAAAATTTGCAGACTATACGCATGGTGGAATAACTGCAACTTGTCCTGGTTTCTATGGCCCACAAGGTAGAGTGTTGAGAATTGGTTTAAATAATCCAGATTTAAATCAAGATCTCACACAATTCAGATGGGGGAACAATAGAATTTTAAATTTTGAGATGGAGACATCTGCGATATATGGATTAGGGAAAATATTGGGACACGAATGTTTATCATTGAGTGCCATTGTTGCAAACAGGCTGGCAGGTAAATTCTCAGAAAATGCAGATGCAGCAATTGACAAATTAATTCAAGCAACATTAGAAAGAATTTAGATGAAAATTAGTTTTAGTAAATACCATGGTACCGGGAATGATTTTGTCATTTTAGACAATAGAGATGGCTCCTATTCATCACTCAACATTGAACAGATCAAATTCATCTGCGACCGCAGATTTGGTATAGGATCTGATGGACTCATGTTGTTAGAAAATGCTGAGGGCTATGATTTTAAGATGCGTTATTTCAATGCTGATGGGAAGGAAGGAAGTATGTGTGGAAATGGAGGAAGATGCTTGGTTCAATTTGCCAAAGATTGTGGAATTGTACAATCAACCTACCATTTCATCGCAAGTGATGGTCCGCATGAAGCCATAATTCTTGAAAGCGGATTGATCAAATTAAAAATGCAGGATGTAGAGGGTGTAGAAGAACATCAGCAATATAAAATTTTGAATACAGGTTCTCCTCATTTTATACAGTATGTTGATCATTTAGATGCATTTGATGTATATAAAGAAGGTAAAGCAATACGTTATAGCGACACTTTCAAAGAAGAGGGCATCAATGTGAATTTTGTAACCCGATTGCCTGATGGAATACGCATCAGGACTTATGAAAGAGGCGTAGAGGATGAAACGCTCAGTTGTGGAACAGGCGCTACTGCATCAGCATTGGCTACTGCAGAAAAAGAAGGTCCACAGATTATAAAAGTAAAAGTTCAAGGTGGTGAACTGAGCATTGCTTTCAATAAAGTGGGGATGCAACGCTTTAATGATATTTGGCTTATTGGTCCTGCGCAATTTGTTTACTCAGGTGAAATATCAATTTGATTATGTTTAATATCAGGGTATACGGAATTATCATTTCAGAAGACAACCAGGTTTTGGTAAGTGATGAATTTATCCGCGGCAATTACTATACAAAGTTTCCAGGTGGAGGATTAGAGTTTGGCGAAGGCACAAGGGATTGTTTGGCCAGAGAGTTTATGGAGGAAATGAATTTAAAGGTTGAGGTGAAAGAGCATTTGTATACGACTGATTTTTTTCAGATGTCGGCTTTTAATCCTGAGCATCAAATCGTATCCATATACTATAGAGTATTCCCACTTGAAGAAATAAAAATGCCACTGCGTAATAAAGCATTTGAATTCGACGATAAGCAAATGGCAGTATATAAAGAGACAGGCGAAACAGAAACGTTTAGGATGATTCCGTTAGAGGAATTCGGAGAACATGCCGTCAGTCTGCCCATTGACAAGGTAGTAGCTGATTTGGTAAAATCACTTTTTAAGTAGGTCTCTAATTTCTGTTAGTAATTTATCAGTAGCACTAAGATCAGCAGCAGACTGTGCCTCTTTTTTCTTGAGTGCATTGATGCCTTTTATAATCAGGAACATTGCAAAGGCGACAATAAAAAAGTCAATAATTACCGTTACAAAAGCGCCCCACTCTATTGCTACTTCGGCTCCATGCGGCACAACAACTTTACCGCTTGGATCAACTACTTCGTTGATTTCTGACTTGAGCACAAGTTTCTTATCATAAAAATTTGTACCGCCAGTTAATAGTCCAATTAACGGCGCAACCATTTTCTCAGTGAAAGTGGAAACCACCTTACCAAAGGCACCTCCCATTACAAATGCTACAGC
>JAFMEZ010000092.1 GCA_017856455.1 Parafilimonas sp. | reverse complement strand
GGTTAACTGTCAACCGTCAACTGTTAGCTGCAACTCGCTTAAACCAAGTAATCTGCCTCTTCGCATAATTTCTTGTATGCTGTTTGATCTTTTCAATCGCTTCTTCTTTTGTGCATTTCCCGTCAAAATGGTCGAAGAATTCTTTGTATCCCACAGTTTGTAAAGCAGGTGAATCTTTATAGGTAATTAAAGATTTTGCTTCATCCTCTAATCCCTCCTCAATCATGATATCAACTCGTTTGTTTATTCTTTCATAGAGAACTTCTCTCGGCAGATCTAAAATTCTGTAGGTGAAAGTAATCGTTGAATCGTTGAAATTGTTGTAATTGTTGTCAATGTATTCACCCTTCTCTCTTCTACCTCCTCCCTTCTCTCTTCTCCCTTCTCCCTTCTCCCTTTCACTTGAATGATACCCAAAAATCGAAGCTCCTGTATGCAACACCACTTCCAACGCTCTCATCATTCTTTGCGGATTGTTGACATCTCCTTGTGATGCAAACATGGGATCAAGTTCCAAAAGCCTGTTTCTCAACGCATCAATACCTTTTTCTTTGTATAATTGAATAACCTGTTCTCGGATATCAGTTGGAATAGGAGGGATATTGTCTAAACCCTCTACCAATGCTTTTATATATAAACCTGTTCCACCGCATACAATCGCTTTGTCGGACTTTTGAAAAATTTCATCTAAATATCCTCTTGCTTCTCTTGCGAATGAAGCTGCTGAAATATTTTCTGTGATGGAATGATTTGCAATAAAATAATGCTTGACTTCTTTCAGCTCCTGCTCTGATGGCTGCGCTACGCCAATTTTCAATTCTTTATAGCATTGCCTTGAGTCTGCAGAAATAATAGAAGTATTGTAAAGTTTTGCCAACCGAATGGCTTCAGCAGTTTTTCCAATAGCTGTTGGTCCTGCTACAATGATGCATTCTTTCTGTGTCATGCGATTGGCAGCTTATGGAGAACTGCAACCGATCTTATTTAAAAATTATTGTCTTCTTCGCTACTGCCTTCCTCATCTCCCAATTCATCATCCTGACTTCCTTCGTCTTCTCCTTCATCTGAAAATCCTTCACCGATTGCACTCAAATCATACTTCTCTTCAATATCGGCAAACTTATCACCCAGAATGCTTTTGATACCATACTGACTCGGACCAATACCTTCTTTTCTGGTAATTGCGGGGTAGGTGAGTTTTGGATTTTCTTCTTTTGAAACATTGATCAATTGGATGTGAAAGGTCCAGTTTTTCTTAAAGTCATATACATAAATAAACTTCTGCTCTGTATCTTTTATTTCTGTTCCAATGATTGTTTCAATCATATCCAATGGATCAACCTTATATTCTACTCCATCGTATTTTTCAAGACTAATTGCTCTTCCTCTTTGCCAATTGTCATTACTTCTGTAAAAAGTAGCCTCATGAATACTATCAAATTCATAGCCTTTTAGAATTGCTGCATGCAAGTCATAAAAACTCTGTGTATGCTTAATGGCAATGTCTCTGTAAACAGTATCATCCTCTTCTAGAAATACCCTGAATTTTAAAATAGCCATGCGGCAAGTTAATGAATTTCGTAAACTGATTAGAATTTGATGCCCAGGCTTATAATGATGTTACTGCTGTTATTTTTTAAATAGGATGGTGCAAAAAATGCCTGTTCTAATCGATATGGGAAATATCCGTCATTCCACATTTGATACACATAGGTGAGGTCGATGAAATAGCCCTTGTTTCTATAGCCTACACCTGTACTTGCATTCATGCGTTTATTGGAAAGATCTGATGCAGTAAAACTGTTTGTCATATAGTTGAATCCGGCTCTTGCCATTAGGACGTTGAATTTTAATTCTCCTCCAAGCCTAATGTTCAATCCAGATTTATATTGACTCTGAATAGTTGTATTTACCTCATCTAAATATGTTGCACCATTGTTTGAGTTTGTAATAACTGATGGACTAAATTTTGCATTTTTATAATTGTCATATTCAATATCAGCACTTACAAATCCTTTCTGATTTTTTACATTCTCATCTGCTCCAAAGGTGTAACACATGCCAAGCAAGAGTTTAGATGGACGGGTAAAGCTGTATTGAAATTCACCCATGCTTCCTCCATTCAAATCCAATGAACTTTGTTTCAATACACCATTGCCCATATAGCCTTCTAAATCGGTAGTCAGTTTTGCAGAGTAGTTATCGATCATGCTGTAAACAACCGGACTATGATAAGATATTCCAATGCGATACTCTTTAATGGGTCTTGCGATTACACCTAATTTGATTCCAGTTCCAACGCCAGATGTGTAGAGGTAATCCTCAGATTCGAAGTAATTAAAGTTGTTTATTTTTTTTGTGTAATCTGATTCTCTATAAATACTATTTCTTTCGTAACTGAGTCTGCTGAAAACAATTGTTCCTCCGAAATATAATTTGTCAGAATAGTTTGCACTTGCACTCATGAAAAAATCACGAATCCCTCCAGTGGTTGTAATGGTGTTTTCTTGCTGGAGTCCAGATGCAGTTGGCGCCAAGCTTCTATAGCCCTTGATGGTATAATTTGGATTGAGTAAGGTATCAATTAAATATGTGTTGAAAGCAAGACTCGATCCGTATGGGAAATTTGTTGCTGCTTTATTTGGATCTGTTACGTTGTTTCTTGCTAACTCTTCTAAATATTTTTCAGAGAATGAACTTTGATTGTTGTTGCCTGATAAAAAAACTTTGTTGTTGAAATTAGCAGGATTTACCATGCCGATTGCAAATGTAAAATTGCTCCATCTGCCATTATATGAACCGCCCTTTGGTAATACAATTCCAAAGTTGTTGAAATCGTTTGATGTTTTTTTAATCTTGCTGGTTGTATTGAGGTAGTTGGCTTTGTTATTGTTAAAATGAAACGAGGGAGTAAAAACAACTTCACTTGTTCTATATAATCCCAATCCAGCTGGATTTACATAAGCCGCCGAAAGATCACCACCTAATGCGCTAACTGCTCCTCCAATTGCTCGAGATCTCGCCGTTCCACCATGGTCTGTCATTGAATACCTGATTGCATCTGCGGGTTCTTGTGAGAA
>JAFMEZ010000015.1 GCA_017856455.1 Parafilimonas sp. | reverse complement strand
GAAACAAATTGACCTTCATGCAAATCCAAAATATTTTGCTCTTGAGAATAATTATCCATCAACCTGAAACCAAAAAAATGAGAAAGATGAATGGTGAAAAATAAAGGCAAATTAGCTACCTGACTTTCATCCGAGGTATGAAGCCCATGTAAAATATCTTCAAGAAAATAGAATAATGCAGGATGCGCATCAGGTTGTTTCAAGCAGTTTTGCAACAATTCCATCATGAACAACAAAACTGCATTTTTTGTTATGGACGATTGGTCATTGAATAATTGAGTTGAATGCTTTGCTTCTTTAATCCGCTGTAAAGTCTGTTTGTCATTATGATAAACGACAAGCTCTAGCAGATTTCCAGGTTGTAATTGAGCTGATGAAATGCTTGCATTTTTCTTGCTTGTCCTCACCCCATTTACCATGTACTGCTGTACACCAAATAGTTCAGTAAAAATGGATACTACCAATGATGTCTCTCCATATTTTACCGTGCGAAGCACAATACCTTTTGTTTGATGAATAGAGGACATGATTATTTTATAAAAAAGATTTTACCTGCAACTTGATTTGAATTGTCTTGACTGGAAACGATGATAAGGTAAACACCTGAATTTACTCTTTCGCCCTTGTAATTTTTCCCATTCCAAATTGCCTGTCCACCTAAAGCTCTTGTTTGATATACTAATCTTCCATCCAGTTCGGTAATTTTAACCCATGCGTTGAGTGGCAAATCTCTGATACCGATCGTACCTGTATACCCTGTAGGTACAGGGTTTGGAAATACGATTGGTTTTTTCTTTTGTTCTGATGCTTCTGTTGCTGTGCTTCTGAAAGATGAAATACCTCCACTTGTCATGAAGAATACTTCCCCGGTATTTCCATTGATCACCATTGAGTAAACCAGATTACTTAACAACTTGCTATTTTCAGCAGTAAAACGATAAATAACTTTTTGACCATCGGCGCTTAGCAGCCAAGCTCCATTTTGAGACGCAATCCACTTTCTGTCTGCTCCATCAATTTTAATATCATAAACAGTTTCATTCGCAAGTAAGAGTCCTGCGAAATTATCCTGCTGTACTATAGGTAAAGTTGCATCACAGTTTCTGAACACATCACTCCCACATTGTATAATACCAATCCCTTTATCTGTTCCAACCCAAATATTTCCACTTTGATCTTCGGCAACAGAAAGCACGTTGGAAGATGGTAGGTTACCGCTACCTGTTCCAGCCAAAAATATTCTCCATCTATCATCCCCTGTTGCATCGATGCTATTGTTATCATCAAAACAAATGAGTCCTTCTGCATTACTTGTGGTAATCCATTTTCGATTTTGCGCATCAACCAATATCTTATTGACCTGATTTTTTTCGATAGGGAACGGAATTCCAAATGATTTCCAACTTCCATCTTTCTTTTTGACAACGATTGGATTATTGGTATTAGGGTTGGTCATCCATAAATTTGAATACACATCAAATGCAAGTGATGGTACTTTAAATAAACCAGCTTCATCTCTATCTGACTGGAGTTGGCCTGCAGAAAGTCCAAGTGTATTCAATTTATCATTTGGTTCAATATTCAATACACCGTTGCCTAACGTTCCAATGTATATGTTATCTGTTGATGGATCAACAGCAGCAGCAGAAAAATCTGCCAATTTTGAAAGACCACTAAACTGTATTGGCGTATAATTTTTCCATTTATCGTCCTTCAGTGTATAAATTTCATTCCCTCTTTTCCCGGTCGTTTGAACTGCTTTTTCCCCTGCAACAGCAACGAGCAAACCATTTTTATAATCTGATAGTCCGTTTGCAATACCAGCCGGACCATTTGGAAAGATTTTAGACGCGGAATTTCCAGATAATTTTAATAGTCCATTGTTTGCATCTGCTGCCCAAAAGTTTGATCCGTCAATGATGCAAGCGTTTACTTCAGTAAACATGTCATTCATGAATACCCTAGGTTTACTTGTAGGGGTAAGGAATGAAATGATTGAAGCATTATTATTTTCAGATTCATAGAGGTAAAGTGCATTATCTATAACTTGAATATTGTTAAGCTTCCTAGTTGGCAGATAAAATTCCTTCCAATTGCCATTCACATTTGAAAAAACGGTATCGGAGGATGCGCCAATAAGATAATCGCCCCATTTTTTTAAATACTTGATAAAAGGCCTCCCAACGAATGAAACATAGTTGCTCCAACTTCTAAAATCACTTAGTCGAATTGCGCCTGTTTCAGCTACTCGAATACCTTCATTAGTGGCAACAAAAGATTTGCTTCCGATGAATGCGATATCATAAACTTCAATTGGCTTACCATCTGAGCCAGGAAAATAAGTATCAACGATTTCAAATTTGAACGGATCAATAACTACAACACCAAAATTTGTACATATAAATGCAAGCTTATCCTTCCAAATAATACTGTTAATTTTTTTTTCAGATGTGACTTTGCTCAGCATTATCTCTGGAAGATTTCGAATATTTCCATCCGTTACAACATCAATATTACCATTATGATATCCAAGAATAATTTTACTTCCATTCGGTTGCCTGGAAAAGATACTGATATTTACATCGGACAATCCAGATGATTTGGTATAGGTTGAAAATTCATTTTTAACCGGATCAAAAAAGAAAAAACCATTTGATGAAGCAGCAATAATTTTTTGCTGTAATGTATCAACCGAAATAATCTGCTGCATTGAAACATGATCACGCCAAAATCCAATAGGTTGAATCTGTGCATGACTGACTTTCATCCCCAAAAGAAAAAATAGCAGCAGGAATGCATATTTCATGCAATAAAATTAAGCATTAAAGGTCTGCATCTAGAACAAAAAGATGGAGTAAAGAACATTAATTTTCTTTCCTTTGCATTAAATAATTTTCAAATGTGGTTGAAGATTGCAAAAGGAGTCATAAAATACAGATGGTTTTGGTTATCGGTATTGGTTGTTTTTACTGCTTTCATGGGTTATCATGGCAGCAAAGTAAAAATGAGTTACGACTTTTCTAGAGCGATCCCAACTGATCATCCAAAATATCAACAATACCTTGACTTTAAAAAAACATTTGGAGAGGATGGCAACTTGCTTACAATTGGATTCCAATCTGACAAGTATTTTCAATTGGATGTTTTTAATGCAGTTCAAGATTTTCAAAACGAATTAAAAAAAGTTGATGGTGTTGAAGACATCATCAGTGTTCAAAATTCAGTCTACTTAAAAAGAAATGATACGACTTCAAAATTAGAAGCGATTAGAATTTTTCCCAGCAACATAGCATCTCAGTCTGATCTGGATAGTTTGAAAAATATTTTTTATTCATTGCCATTTTACAGAGGATTAATTTATAATGCTCAATCAAATGCATTTTTATTGGGCTTGAGAATCAATAAAGATATTTTGGGCTCAAAAGCAAGAGAGAAAACAGTTGGACAAATTGAATCCGTTGCAAAATCTTTTTATGATAAAACAAAGATTGATTTGCACTTAAGCGGTTTACCTCTCATTAGAACCAATGTTGCCATAAAGATTGCCAATGAAATGAAATGGTTTTTATTGGGGTCTCTTGCATTATCAGCATTGATTCTTTTCATTTTTTTCAGATCATTGAGTACTGTAGTATTATCAATGGGTGTTGTTATCATTGGCGTTATCTATAGCTTAGCCACTATCCAGTTATTAGGATATAAAATCACTCTTTTAACAGCTCTAATCCCTCCTCTTATTGTTGTCATTGGTATTCCGAATTGTATTTACTTTTTAAATAAATACCATGCTTCATATATAAAAACAGGTGATAAAGAAAAATCAATCACTGATATGATTGGGAAAATGGGAGTTGTCACTTTGTTTTGTAATATTAGTGCTGCGCTTGGTTTTGCTGTATTTGCATTAACTAAGAGTGCTATTTTAAAAGAATTTGGCGTTGTTGCAGGAATCAATATCATGTTCCTGTTTTTCATCACCATCATTTTAATTCCGATTTCTTTATTTTATTTATCTACTCCTAAACCAAGACATGTAAGATATTTAGAAAATAAATGGCTGCTGACTCTTTTAACAAAGATTGAAAAATGGGTTTTTGCCCACCAAAAAACCGTTTACGCTGTAACGGCAATTTTGATTGTTTTTTCAATTGCCGGAATTTTTAAATTAAAAACCCAGTCTTTTATTGTTGATGATTTACCCAAAGAAGACCGGATCTATACTGACTTGAGATTTTTTGAACACCATTTCAAAGGAATCATGCCTTTAGAAATAATCGTTGACACCAAAAAGAAAAATGGAATAGCAGGATCAAGAGCACTTTCCGTTTATGATAAAGTTTCATCTTATTCAGATGCAATTTCCAATCATGCATCTATTGCAAAACCATTGTCGCTTGCAGAAGGACTAAAATTTGCAAAGCAAGGTTTTTATGATGGTGATAGTAACAATTATTCAATGCCGAATGCATTTGATGGAGCATTCTTGGCCGATTACATGAAACCCAACAAGGAGAATAAAAACTCCAACAGTTCGCTGGAAAAATTAATGTCATCTTTTGTTGACAGCAATCGTCAGACAACCAGAATCAGTGTAAATATGGCAGATATTGGAAGCGAGAAAATGCCCATGCTGATAGACAGCCTTGAAAAAGAGGCCTATCTGCATTTTGATTCAACCAAGTTTAATATACACTTAACCGGATCAAGCATAACCTTTCTTGAAGGAAGCATATTCATCATTAAAGGCTTACAAGAGAGCATACTTTGGGCTTTTTTATTCATTTCTCTATGCATGTTATACCTGTTTAGAAATTTTAGAATTTTGATTTGTTCTCTGATCCCAAATTTGATTCCATTGGTGATGACAGCCGGACTGATGGGTTGGGTGGGCATCAACATAAAACCATCTACTGTATTGGTATTTAGTGTAGCATTGGGTATTGCTATTGATATTACCATTCGATTTTTAGTCAATTTTAAACAAGAGTTGCCAGTAGCACAAGGAGACATCAAACAAACTGTGGTTTTAACCATTCGGGATACAGGTATCAGCATTGTTTATACTTCACTCGTTCTGATCGCAGGTTTTATCATTTTTGCCTTTAGCGGATTTGGTAGCACGCAAGCATTGGGCTGGCTTACTTCATTCACCCTTTTTACTGCCACGCTCACCAATTTGATCTTACTACCCGTAATCCTTTTATTGATTAAGAAAATTAGATATTGATTAAAAATTTAGATAATTTTTAATATTTTTTAGATTTTTTTCAAAAAAATAATAAATATTGAGATATAAATCTACAAAATCTTGTTTCCTTAGATTTTTTCAAAATTGAGCACTGTTTTATTTTTTTTCCACCCAAACAAATCCCTTTCCTTGTTTGTCATACTTTAACTTTGCGCTTCCTTAATAAATCATTAACTAAAAGAGCTATGAAGAATTTGCTTACATTTCTATTGGCCTTTGTATCCATGGTTCAGTTTACCTTGGCACAAACTGTAAAAGTTCAGGGTACTGTTCAGGACAGTCAAGGCAAGGGTATCCCCAACGTAACCATTAGTATAAATGGACAAAGAGGTGGTACTACGTCAGACAAAGACGGAAATTTCACATTGAATGTGAATTCACTTCAATCAAGACTATTGTTTAGCTCCATCGGCTATAACAATGAAGAAGTTGCTTTAAATGGTAAATCATCTGTTACAGTTACACTAACCAACAGTGAATCAAATCTGGGTGAAGTAGTTGTAGTGGGTTATGGTACTCAAAGAAAGAGAGACCTTACAGGTTCAATTTCCAATGTAAGTGCCAACCAGATCAAAAACCTTTCACTGACTTCTCCTGAGCAGGCATTGCAAGGAAGAGTAGCTGGTGTAAACGTGGTTACAAGCTCTGGTACTCCAGGTTCTTCTGTTAACATCAACGTACGTGGTATCGGTACCATCAGTGGTAACGCACAACCACTATATGTGTTGGATGGAATTCCTATTGCTACAGGTTCATTTTCTCAGTTGGGCGTCGGTAACCAGGTGTTGAATAGCTTGGCAGACGTAAATCCTAATGATATTGAATCAATCGATATCTTGAAAGACGCTTCTGCAACGGCGATCTACGGTTCTAGAGGTGCAAATGGTGTGGTTTTGATTACGACCAAGAGAGGTAAGAATCAAAAGACCCGTGTGAACTACAGCGGATATTCTGGAAACCAAACAGTTTGGAGAAAAATTGAACCCCTGTCTGGAAGAGATTTTCAAGATATTTTGCAAGAATCCCTATTCAATAGATACGGATCAGTATATGGAAATCAAGAGCCTTCATTTTATTTTGGTCCTACTGTTCACGATAATGGCTATACAAACACAAATTGGCAAAATGAAATTTTCAGAACAGCGCCAATCAATAGCCACGATATCAGTGCGCAAGGCGGTAACGATAAGACAAAATTCTATGCTGGCGGAAGTTATTTTGATCAACAGGGAACTATCATCGGATCAAGATTCCAGCGATATAATTTCAGAGTGAATGTTGACAATACTGTTTCTGAAAAATTCAAAGTAAGCAGCGGAATCTCTCTGAGCAACAGCATTCAAAACAGGATTCAGAATGATAACAACATTTATGGAGTATTGAGTACAGCAGTTTTGTTGGCTTCAGATATTCCAGTAAAAAATCCTAATGGCACATATGGTAAAGACCCAACCTCATCAACTGAAAATCCTGTTTTGGCTGCAAAGGAAAATTTCAATCAGGTAAATAATATCCGTGTTTTAGCCAATCTAGGTGGCGATTATCAGATTTCAAAAGCATTCAGCTTTAAGGTAAACTTAGGTGCTGATTATGTTAGCTTGAATGAGGCAAGATTCTATCCTTCAATATCAAATGCCGGTGCAGGTGTAAGAGGACAGGCTACAGAAGCTTACAATAAAAGTTTAAACCTCATCAACGAAAATATTCTCAGTTTCAAAAAGGACGTTGGTAAACATGGATTCAATGCTCTAGCCGTTGCATCATACCAGACGCAAAATTTTGAATCTATCTATGCACTTGCTGAAAATTTCCCTGGAAACTCAATTCGCAGACTTTCTGCAGGTTCAGTGAAGAAGGAAGCAACAACAAGTGGTAGTTCATTTGGTATCATTGGTTATGTTGGTCGATTCAACTATTCATTTGATGGCAAATATCTATTTAGCTTTAGCGTAAGAAGAGACGGATCTTCAAACCTTGGAAGCAGTACAAAATGGGGTACGTTCCCAGCAGTTTCAGCAGCTTGGCGTATTTCTGATGAAAAGTTCATGAGCAATGTTAAGTTCATCAATAACTTAAAGTTGAGAGGCTCACGTGGTTACAGCGGAAGCAATTCAGGCGGACTGTTTGCATCACTTCCTTTGATCAGTCCGGGTGCTAACTATATCACATCTGCAGGTCTCGCTCCATCTCAGCTGGGTAACCCAGATCTTGGATGGGAGACATCAATTCAGTCTGATTTAGCACTTGAGATTGGATTGTTTAATCGTGTTAATTTGACTGCTGAATTGTACCACAGAAAAACGAATGATTTGCTTACCAGCCGTCAATTGGTGGGTAACAGTGGATTCCTTTCTGTAAACGATAATATCGGAGCAATCACCAATAAAGGAATTGAGTTGGGATTGGATGGTACCATCATCAACTATAAGAAGTTTAGATGGAATGCAAATCTTACACTCACTTTCCAAAAGAATAATGTTGATACTATTTATGGTGGAAACCCATTCGGTTCTGGATTCATGAGCTGGGTACAACAGGGATATCCTTTGAGCTCTTTCAGAGGATATAGAATGCAGGCAATCTTCCAAACTACAGCAGATGTTGTAGCAGCTCGTGATGGAAGTGCAGCAAGACCTGGCGATATCAAATGGAAAGACGTTAACAGTGATGGTGTTATCAATTCTGCTGATCAGGAAATTCTTGGAACTGCCCTTCCAACATATTTTGGAGGTTTCACCAATACTTTTTCTCTTGGCAATTTTGAAATGACAGCTTTCTTCCAGTTTGTTGGAGGTAATAAAATTGTCAACTATAACAGATCTTTTGCTGAAGGAATGAATAGTGTATTTGGACAGTATGCAACAGTATTGAACAGATGGACTCCAACAAATCCATCGATCACAATGCCAAGAGCAGTTTTTGGTGATCCAGCAAACAATAGAAGAGCTTCAGACAGATGGGTAGAAGATGGTTCATTCACAAGATTGAAAAATCTTTTGATTGGCTATAACTTCAACCAGAATGCGGTGAAGAAAATGAAGATCAGCTCACTTAAATTGTTCCTCCAAGCACAAAATTTGTTCACTTGGACGAAATACACCGGATTTGATCCAGAGGTGAGCACCTTTACTGTAACCAATACAGCACAAGGAACTGACTTCTTGACTTTCCCACAGCCACGTATCATTACTTTTGGTATCAATGCTGGTTTCTAATACATCAAACATTAAATAATTATAGAAATGAAAAAGATGTTAAACATAAAATTATCCTTGCTGACAGCATTGATCGTTTTTTCATCTTGTGAAAAAATCATCGATCAGCAACCACAAACATCATTGAGTGCAGAGACTGCATATGCCACCCGTGAAGGTGTTGAAGCTGGTCTTTTGGGATGCTACAATGCATTGCAAAGCACAAGCTACTATGGATTGGAATATTGGGCATTGTCAGATTTATACGCTGGAGTGATTGCACACACTGGAACATTTCCAACTTATGCTCAATTTAGCAACAGACAAATCCTCCCAGATAATACCAATGTAACCAATATGTGGAATGCCATCTATGGTGGTATCAACAGGGTTAACACCATTATCGCTTCTGCTGAAACTTTGAATGATCCTGCCTTCAGCAAAACGCAGGCCATAGGTGAAGCTAGGTTTTTAAGAGGATTGATGTATTTCGATCTTTTAAGAGCTTTTGGTGGTTCATCTAATGGATTTAATAAAAGTGGACGTGGTGTTCCCGTTAGAACTTCACCTACACTTTCACCAGATAATGCAGCAGCAATCCCTCTTTCGTCTGAAGCTGATGTATGGAAACAAATTGATGCCGACTTAGATTATGCAATTACAAATCTTAAAGCAAGTGTAAATGGAAGGGCAACAGTAAATGCAGCAAAAGCATTGAAAGCACGTGCTGCTCTATATAAAGAGGACTGGGAAACTGCTGAAACACTTTCTAATGAAGTGATCAATGCATTAAAAGGTACTGGCACAGGTTTGTCATCTTCTTTTGATGCCCTTTTCACAACCCAAAACACTAAGCCAGAGAGTATTTTTGAATTGCAGTATGATATCAATAATACCAATTCAATTGCCTTCTACTACTTCCCTACCGGCTTAGGTGGAAGAAATGAAATTGGATCAAGTGCTACTCTGAATGCACAGTCTGCTACTGACTTGAGAAAAGCAACTAATGTTAAAGTACTCAGCGGAAGTAACAAGACTGGAAAATATTCTCGCATCAACGGTACTGACAACGTGATTATCATTCGTCTCGCTGAATTATACTTGATTCGTGCTGAAGCAAGAGCTAAAAAAGCTGCTCCAGATTTGACTGGCGCTTTGGCTGATTTAAATGTAATTCGTGCAAGAGCTGGTTTAGCGGCTTCTACTGCTGCAACTGCAGATGATATCTTGAAGCAATTATACGAAGACAAATACTACGAGTTCGCTCATGAAGGTCACGCATTCTTCGACATGAAGAGAACGAACAGATTATCTACTGCAATCACTGGATTTAGCGGAGCAAATACATTCCGTGCGGTTTATCCTACTCCGCAGAGAGAAATCATCAATAGCGGTGGACAAATTGTACAGGTAACTGGCTATTAATCGACTCGGTTAATATTATTTAAAAAAAGAGCCGCATAAAATGCGGCTCTTTTTTATTTCAATACTTCTTGAAGTTTTTGTGATAGTGCTGGTCCTCTTAATTCGGTTGCAATAACCTTCCCCTCAGGATCAAGCAAAACATTGAAGGGGATCCCCTCAATTCCATACAAAGGGACAACCTGGCTATCCCAGAATTTTAAATCACTCACGTGTGCCCATGTCAATTGATCATCAGCAATAGCTTTTATCCAGTCTTCTTTTGTTTTGTCCAAAGAAACACCGAGAATAGTAAAGTTTTTATCCTTGAATTGTTGGAAAGCTGCTACTACATTGGGATTTTCCATCCTGCATGGCTTACACCAACTTGCCCAAAAATCAACAAGAACGTATTTCCCTTTTAAAGATGACAAAGAAAAGTTTTTCCCCTCTGGAGTTGGAAGTGTAAAGTCGGGCGCAGGTTTTCCCAACAAACCACTACTGGTAGGTGATTCTACTTGACGTTGAAAGGCATCAGCAATTTTTTTAATCTTTGGAAGTTCAGGGAATCGCTTTGAAATATTTTTTAATACAGGTGACAATTGCTCTGCACTAACTAAATTTTTAGAAATACCAAGCGCATAAATAGCCAGAGCCGGAGCTTTTACTGTATCTGCAAAAGTCAATAAATAATTACCGGTTGCAGCCGATTGCTTTCTGAAATCCTCTTCCATGATAACACGCACGCTGTCCATTACTTCACCCTTCATCTCAATCTGTGATTTCAAAACCTGCATTTGCTGTAACATTGCATCAAATTCAGTTAATAATTTTTTAAACACATTTGACTCAATTGAATTGGTAGTATAAATGGCTGGATTCTTTGCATCAAATTCAACTTTAATATTATCCTGATCGCCAACCAAAATAAAATAGAATTGATCTTTCTCAAATCGAACTCTGTATAATGCCTCCTGATTTGCTTTTCCTGCCTTTAATATTGCAGTTGGACTTACACCAGTTAACTTAACAGAATCCATCGTAATTGGATTGGCGTCTAATTCTATCAAATCGATATATACATACTGTGATGCAGCATTATTGGTAATCTGAACATTTACGGTGAGATTATTTGATGATTGCTTACAGGAAAAAACAAATAATATCAATAAAGTGAATGAAAAAATCAATAGCTTATTCATAATAATTACTTTTCGTTTAATATTGATTCGAGCAATTGCGTTACCATTTTTGGATCAGCTTTGCCTTTTGACACTTTTTTCACTTCCCCGACAAACATGCCAATCAAACCCTTTTTACCCTTTCTGTATTCAGTTACTTTATCAGGCATTGATGTAACAACCTGAGTTACCCATGTTTTAACTTGATCAGTGTCTGCATCCTGCACCAAATCCAAATGTTGGATGATTTCACTTGGACGCGTATTTGAATCAGATAGCATGATGGGAAGAACTTTTTGAACAGCAAGAGAAAAATTTATTTTTCCGCTTGATATTAACGACAAAAAATCAATCCAATCATCGGTAGAAATCTTTATATCCTCCCAGGATTTTGATGAATGATTTAAAAATGATTTTACTGGTCCAAGTAAAACATTCGCAAACTGCTTTTTTTGATTGGTCGAACCAGCAACACATTCAAACAAATCACTCAGTGATTTTTCCTCAGTCAATTGTTCAGCATCATAAGGCGTCAAATCAAACACCTGAATATATTGCTCAAATCGTTGCTCTGGTAATGATGGCAATTGTTTACTGATACTATTTATATATTCTTTTGTAAAATAAAAAGGTGCTAAATCAGGCTCCGGAAAATAACGATAGTCTTCAGCGTCTTCTTTTGTTCTTATCGCAAACGTTATTCCATTATCTGCATCGTAACTGCGTGTTTGCTGTAAAACCTTTTCACCTTTATCAACAATATCAGTAAGCCGATTGATCTCGATTTCTACTGCATGCTTCAGGTGTTTGATGGAATTTAAATTTTTCACTTCAACCCTTGTTCCCAATTTTTCTGAACCAACCAGACGGATGGAAATATTTGCATCACATCTTAAACTTCCCTCCTCCATATTACCATCACAAATTCCAATCCATCTCACCAATTTTCTTATTTGCGTGAGATAGGCAGCTGCTTCTTCAGCTGAATGCAAATCAGGTTCTGATACAATTTCAATTAAAGGCATTCCAGCCCTATTGTAATCTAATAGCGTTAATGCATCATCTTGATCATGAATGCTTTTCCCAGCATCTTCTTCAAGATGAATCCTTGTCAATTTTATATCTCTTTCACCTGAAGATGTTTTTATGTGAACTCGACCGCCTATACAAATGGGTGTAGTGTGCTGAGAGATTTGGTAACCTTTTGGCAAATCAGCATAGAAATAATTTTTTCTCGCAAAATAATTATGCGTAGATATCTCGGATTTACATATCAGTCCCATTTTAATAGCCAACTCGACTGCTTTTTTATTCATTCGAGGTAGTGTGCCTGGATGTCCTAATGTAATGGGACTTACATTTTGATTGGGACTAGCATCAAAGTTTGTTGCATCACCTGAAAAAAGTTTGCTGTTAGTGGCTAACTGTGCATGCACTTCAAGACCAATAACGGCTTCATATTTTTGCATGTACTACCTTTTTTACTGCATCAATTGCAGCACTTAATGCACTTGTATCTTGTCCGCCTGCAACAGCCAACGTTTTTTGTCCACCACCTCCACCTTTGATCAGTTTTGCAACTTCATTTTTAATTAGTGCGCCTGCATCCATACCAGACGCTTTTTGGAATTCATCTTCGAGTCCAATTGCAACAGAGGGCTTACCTTCTATAATTGCACCAAGAACGATGACTGCATTTTTTCTTGATGATCTTAATTCATTACATAGTTTCTTAAGTGCATCAACTGATGTGATTTCAACTGTAGAACCTAAAAAAACTAAGTGACCTAGCTGTTCAAATTTTTGCATTAAGTCTGCTTTCATGTAACCAAGCAACTTAGCCTCAACTTGTTCAATCTGTTTTCTGGCAGTACTTAGTTCTTCAGATTGTTGTTCTATGGCTCTTATGATATCCTTTGGATTTTTAAGCGCTGCGGCTATTTGCTTGATTAAATGTTGTTGTTGCTCCAACTGCTTATCTGTAGCCTTTGAGCATACTGCTTCTAGTCTTCTAACACCCGCTGCAACACTTGATTCTGAAATAATGATGCAATGACCAAGTTCGCCGGTATTTCCAACATGTGTTCCGCCACAAAGCTCTATAGAATAGTTTGGATCAATGGTTACAACCCTCACCGTATCGCCATATTTTTCCCCAAATAAAGCCATGGCACCTAATTTAAGGGCCTCATCTTTTGACATTTCACGAATAACAACAGGAATATTTTCTCTTATTTTTTCATTGACCAACATTGATACTGCATGAATTTCTTCGTCAGTCATTTTTGCGAAATGAGAAAAATCAAATCGCATGCCATCTTCATTCACCAATGACCCTTTTTGCGCGACATGTGTGCCCAATACATTTCTTAAGGCAGCATGCAAAAGATGGGTGAGCGTATGATGTTTTGCGATTTCTTTTCTTCTTTCTTCATTAACCACCGCAAGAACATTTGAGCTGATGTCATTGGGCATCAATTCTACAGTATGGATGATTAAATCGTTTTCTTTTTTTGTATTTGTTACCTCAAGGGTATTATTACCCATTTTGATAACCCCTCTATCCCCAACCTGCCCACCACTCTCTGCATAGAAAGGAGTATTTTCTAATACCAACTGGAAAGATGTTTGACCCTTTGCTTGGACTGATCTGTACTTAACTAAGGTAGTTTCACATGTTAATTGATTGTATCCAACAAAAGACAATTTATCGCTCTTTGATTTTGAAACCTCAATCCAGTCACTAGTATCAACTGAGGCTGCAGATTTACTTCTATTTTTCTGTTGCTGCATTTCTTTCTCGAAACCAGCTTCATCCACCAATATTCCATTCTCCTGAGCGATCAAACGGGTCAGGTCAAATGGAAAACCATAAGTATCGTACAATTCAAATGCTGCTGCTCCTTCAATAAGGTGATTTATTTTGGATGCCTCAATGATATCATCCATTTTTTTAAGACCCTTACCTAACGTTCTTAAAAAAGAGTCTTCTTCTTCTTTTACAACCTTAGAAACAAATGCTAGTTGAGCATGCAACTCAGGAAAAACATCTTTGAATTGGATAGCGAGTCCTGGCATTAATTTATATAACAATGGCTCCGACACATCAAGGTAAGAGTAATAATAGCGTACTGCTCTTCGAAGGATTCGACGAATCACATAGCCTGCACCGGTATTGGAAGGAAGTTGTCCATCAGCAATTGTAAAAGCGATGGCACGAATATGATCTGCAAGCACTCTGAAAGCAATATCTTGTTTACTATCACCTGCAGTATATTTTTTTCCAGAGAGTTTTTCAGTCTCTTGAATCGTTCCAGAAAAAATATCTGTTTCGTAATTGGAATGTTTTCCTTGTAAAACTCTCACGAGTCTTTCCAGTCCCATTCCCGTATCCACATGTGTTGCAGCCAAAGGTTGCAATGACCCATCTTTCATACGATTGTATTGTATGAAGACGTTGTTCCAAATTTCAATTACCTGTGGATGATCCTTATTGACCAATAAATGTCCGGGTAACTTTGCCCTCTCCTCGTCCGACCTGCAGTCGACGTGTATTTCACTACATGGACCACAAGGACCCGTATCACCCATTTCCCAAAAATTATCTTTTTTATTGCCGAAGACGATATGATCGTCTGGAAGCAGTTTTTTCCAAACACCCAATGCAACAGTAGAGGGAGGAAGATTTTCATTTTTATCTCCTTCAAATACCGTGGCATAAAGACGAGATTGGTCCATTTTAAAGACTTCTGTCAATAGCTCCCAGCTCCACTCTATGGCTTCCTTTTTAAAATAATCACCAAAACTCCAGTTACCCAACATTTCAAACATGGTATGGTGATACGTATCTACACCAACTTCTTCAAGGTCATTATGCTTCCCGCTTACTCGCAAACACTTTTGTGTGTCAACCGCTCTTTTGTATGGGGCAACTTTGTTTCCAAGGAAATAGTCTTTGAACTGATTCATCCCTGCATTGGTAAATAGCAAAGTAGGATCGTCTTTTAATACTATGGGAGCAGATGGAACAATATGGTGTCCTTTGCTTTCAAAAAAGGCTAAAAACTTCTTTCTAATTTCTGCTGATGTCATTGCTTAACATGTTGGTAAGACAGGGTCTTGGCAAATAGGCTATATTTGCGTTGCCCCAGGGGGCAAAAATACATCATTTCAGAGTTGGGTAGCTGATGAAAAATATCAAATATTACTATAATACGCAGACCCTGAGGTATGAAAAGCAGGTAACTCCACTTAGGGTGACACTGCTTCGGATTTTTGCATTTTTATCCACCGCAATCGTATCTGGATTGATCATTGTGGCCATCGCTTTCAGGTTCTTAGATTCTCCAAAGGAAAAAGTGATGAAACTCCAACTTGAGAGGGCAGAATACCTTAATAAAGTATATGCCGACAAATACAATGAATTAGACGAGAGATTAAGACAATTGGAGAAAAGAGACAATGAAGTGTATAGAACAGTTTTTGAAGCTCAACCATTGCCCGACTCGCTTAGAATCAGGCAACTTGAAAAAAGAAAAGAAATGCAAATATTGGCAGGGATGGATAGCGAGGAACTTACAGAAGGCATTGCAAAGAAACTCAGTGGTATATACAATAGGATCATCAGTCAGGAAAAATCATTCAAGGAAATAGAAAAGATGGTCATTAACAAAGAGAAATTATTGGCCAGTACTCCAGCAATTCAGCCGTTAAGCAACAAGGATTTGGATAGGGTAAGCTCAGGATTTGGCTATAGAATTGATCCCTTATACAAAACAGTGAAATTCCATCCTGGACTTGATTTCACTGCACCACAAGGAACACCAGTTTATGCAACAGCAGACGGTATTGTGAGGGTTGCAGGCAATTTGGGCAATGGATATGGGAATCATATTGTGATTGATCATGGATACTCTTACAATACCTTATATGGACATCTATTCAGATTGAAAGCCAAAAGAGGTCAGGCAGTTAAAAGAGGGGAAGTGATTGGATATGTAGGCAATACAGGCAAATCTACTGGTCCACATTTACATTACGAAGTAATTAAAAGCAGAAAACATTTAGACCCCATTTACTTCTTTTATAATGATCTAACGCCAGAACAATATCAACAAATTCTAAAATTGGCTGCTTCTCGCAATCAGTCATTTGACTAATGAATTGTGCAAAACTCATTTAAACCGGATTTATTTTTGTCGCTAAATTCGTTCTATGCTTCACCAGCTAGACCTTTTTGGGGGAGAACCCTTTCCACATCCTGAGAAAAAACCTATTCGAGAGAAGAAGGAAAAAGCAGTAGTATCTAGCGTTAGTGAGATACCAAAAATTTCAGTTCCCGATCAAATAGAAGAACCTGTTCAATTATTGGAAGAAGCACCATCAACACCTCAAATTGATGCTGCCTTTATCAATATACCTGAGGATGCTGAATTGTATAGCAAATTGTATTATCCCATTAGCGATGTTGCTAAAATGTTTAATGTAAACATCTCTTTGATTAGATTTTGGGAAAAAGAATTTGATATTCTGAAACCAAGAAAGAACAGAAAAGGTGACAGATTATTTAGGCCTGAAGATGTTAAGAATTTAAAACTGATTTATTTTCTGCTGAAGGAAAAGAGATATACCATAGAAGGAGCCAAAACATTTCTTAAAAAAGGAAAAAAAGTTAATGAACAATTTGAAACCATTGAATTGCTCAAAAATATAAAAGAGATGCTCCTTGAACTAAAAGCAGGACTCTCTTAAGACATTCCGATAGTTTTATTTTTACCAGCTATCTCAATTTGCAGTTTTTCCAAAATTTCAAGCGTTTTTAAATTGATTGATTGCTTGATTTCATTGAATTCATTGATTGGGATTGAATCAGTAAAATACTCAATGGTGATTACAAATGCTTCAATCCGCATATCACTCAACAAAACAGTCTTTTCAGTTATGGCATCTGAACTTAAAGCAGCTTCTAATTCCTTGATCAATTGGTTGACCTGATTCAGATTTGTTTTTAGATCCAAGAATAGAGTAAGCTCCCCTCTTCTTTTATTGCGCAATGAAAAATTGTCTACTACTGTATCTACCATTTGCTTATTGGGTATAGAAACATAGGTCTTGTCATTTGTACGAATACGCGTACTCCTTAATCCAATCTTTTCTACTGTTCCTTGTATTTGCTGCACTTTAAGCAAATCACCAACCCGAAATGGTCGATCAAAGAAGATAATAAATGAGGCAATCAAGTTCTCAAGACTTTCTTTTGCAGCAAGTGCTATTGCAGCACCAGCAAGACTTAGTCCGGCTAGTATTTTTGTGATGTCCTCATTAAATACCATACGAATCATCACAAGTATGCAAATAATCACCAAGATTACTTTCAGAAATTCCCTGAAGAAGATGATCAGTTGATCATCTGTTGTATCCTCTGTAACACTAGCCCTTTTTTCAAGGATTATCGCTATGTAATCAATCACACGCAACAGTGTATGAAAAAAGAAAAAGATTAACATGCCAACTGACACCCTATCAATCAAAACCTTAACAGGTATTTTAAATAGTTTAAAATGAAGGATTGAGGGTGCATCCAAAGTGCCTACTGAAATATAAACAGCAAGAAATAATATGAAATTCTCAAGTGGAGCTAAAACCAAATTAAAAAACTCGTTCTCATCTATCACTCTTCCCATTCGCTTGAACACGTAAAAAATCAAACGAGTAATATTTTTACTGGCTCGCTTCTTCAATATCCAAACCAATAAAATAATTCCAAAAACAATTAGATAATCTGAAATATAATTGTCGAACAATCGATTATGTAAAAAAGCATTCATATTCAGTGCTTTAAGTTATAGGTGTAAATAGCAATAGCTCCGTCTTTTAAGGTATATGCCATTTTTGAAGCTAAATAGAATTGAGAAGCCTCTAATATTTGCTTTGGTATACTTATGCTTATGGGACTTAAATCACCTTCTTTCATCATCCAAATTTGATCCTTATTTCTCCCAATCAACAAGTTACCCAACGACTGACAATCAATTATTCCAGGGTAATGAATTTTAAATTTAAATCCTCCGTAATAATCAAAAATATAAATTCCATTTTCATGATCAACTAGATACAATGCGCCCTGATGCTCGAACATCTTAAACGGAGATATTTTTTCATTAAAAACCATTCTAAGATCAACCGATTCAAAAGCTATTTTACCATCGAGTCCGATTTTCTTAATCTTGCTAACCTGCTCATCATATATCCAAATCATGTTATCATAACTTGGAGCGATCGTACTCAATTGAAATAAATTAATTCTTCGCAGATCTACTTTTTGAATCACTTGCATTAAGCGATCTACAGCAACTATTGCATTGAAATCTTTAAAAAACAACAAAGCTCTCAAGGGATTTTGAATATGAATAGTATTCAAATTACCATAACGTCTAATATCATTGAATACAGCAATAGAGTCAAAATTTGAACTATACTTTTTAAGCTGGCCTGATGTAGATAAAGCGTAAATACAATCAAGTTCATCTACATTGAATTTTTCAAACTTCCCAGTCAATTCCTTTACCAAACTGAAATCTAATGCAGCATGTTGAGAGATACCCCTTAAAGAAAAAATTAGCGTGAACAGAGATATAAAAAGAATTCTATTCATTGGAGTGATGAATTAATCTCAAATGAGCGCCATCAAAAATTGCATACGTATCATATTTGATCCAATCACCTAAATTAATATACCTGCTGGTTTGACTCAAACTAAAATCGATCGGTAAATGTCGATGTCCAAAAATAAAATAATCAATATGATTATCTTGGAGTTGCTTTTTACAATATTGTATTAGCCATTCCTTTTCCTCACCTAGGAATGTGTCGTCGAAAGTACCAGTTGCCAACCTACTGCGTTTGCTTAAAAAATCAGCCAATGCAACTCCAAAAAAGGGTGGAATCAATCCAAACAAAAACTGTGAGAGAGGATTCCGAAATACTTTTTTCAAAACTTTGTATCCATAATCACCTGGTCCAAGTCCATCGCCATGACCAACTAGAAATTTTTTACCATTGAATTCATAAAATTTTGTGTCATAAAACACGGGGATATTTAATTCTTTCTCAAAATAACCAGACATCCACATATCATGATTCCCAACAAAGAAGTGAATTATAATTCCACTGTCTGATAGCTCTGCCAGTTTCCCCAGTATTCTAACATATCCCTTAGGAACTACTTTTCTATATTCAAACCAAAAGTCGAACAGATCACCCACAATAAAAATCATATGGGCATCTTGCTTTATCTTTTCTAAAAAAGAAACAATCTTTTTTTCTCGTTTTAAGCTGGAGGAATAATCTGGTGCACCTAAATGAAAATCAGATAAGAAATAAATATTTTTTCCTTGCGGGATTTGCATACTCAAATATACCGAGAATTGGCAAGCAGCGATAAAAGCTAAGCATCTAGTAAAAAGCAATAAACTTCTTTAGGGCCATGAACGCCTACCACCAATGTTTTCTCTATGTCGGCAGTTCTACTCGGTCCTGTTGCAAACGAGATCATGGAAGGCAGTTGTTCGCCATATTTCTTTTGCAGAAATTTTAATGCATCCTTGACATCAAAAACAAGTTGACTTGCCTTTGCCACACAAATATGAACCGGAGAATACACACTAGTTGTTCTGCCTGATGATACGGTACTACTTAATACAATGGAACCTGTCCGTGCGACCAATAATTCACATTTTGTAATGGCGGCATCGCTCTCAGCCAGTGTTTTGCTTGAAAACTGATTGAATCCAAACGAAGAGAAAGCAGATTTGATATTTTCATCTGTACAATAAATATCGCTCCAGCTTCTTTCGACTGAAAGCGCATTGATTTGATTCACCAAATCTTCCTCGTTTTCACAAATAGAAAATTTACCCAGCAATGATGTAAACTTGGAAGCGAATAACACTGCAAGATCGTCTTCACTTTGTTCGAAATTAAACTCAGCCTTATCCAATGCAGGATATGGCTGATCGGTTGGATGAGTAAGTGCTTTTCTGATATTTTTCAGAATTTGCTCTTTGGAGGAAGATGACTCCATAATTATTTTTTCATCCAAGTGACGCATAGTTGTTTACTCTGTTGGATTTAATTGATTTTCTTCTGTTGAAGTAATTTCATCAGATAGAATTTTCTTCTCACTGAATGGACGTTTGCCTATTAAATCTTCTACATCTTGCTGATGCAGTACTTCACGATCTAATAATGCAAGGGCAATTTTCTCCACCTCAGCTTTCTTCTCTGTAAGCAATTCTATAGTTCTTTGGTATGCTTTATCCACCAATTTTCTTACTTCTTCATCGATAATTTTACCTGTCTCTTCACTGTAAGGTTTAGTGAAATATTGATCCTGCTGCGGATCATAGAAGCTTATATTTCCTACGCGATCATTCATTCCATAAACGGTTACCATTGCATAAGAGAGCTTGGTAACTTGTTGTAGATCGTTTTGAGCACCAGTAGAAATTTTACTAAAAAAGATTTCTTCACTGGCTCTTCCGCCCAACGTCATACACATTTGGTCGGTAAGCTGTTCAGTGTTGTATAAGTATTGTTCTTTGGGTGTGTATTGCGCATAACCCAATGCAGCAACACCTCTTGGAACGATGGTTACCTTTAACAATGGATATGCATGTTCCAAATACCATCCACATACAGCATGTCCGGCTTCATGATAGGCAATGATCTTTTTCTCCTCTGGTAGAATAATTTTATTTTTCTTTTCCAATCCACCAATCACTCTATCAATTGCATCCTGGAAATCATCCATTTCAACTTGCTCTTTTCCTTTTCTTGCAGCAATCAATGCAGCTTCATTACAAACATTCGCAATATCTGCTCCTGCAAATCCAGGTGTCTGTTCAGCCAGCTTATGAATATCTAGTGTTGCAGATCTTTTTATGGGTTTCAAGTGAACAAGGAATATAGCTTCTCTGCCTTTCACATCAGGCTTGTCTATACTGATCTGACGATCGAAGCGACCTGGACGTAAAAGTGCAGAGTCTAGAACATCTGGACGATTCGTAGCTGCTAAGATGATAATGCCACTGTCCCCACCGAATCCATCCATTTCAACCAAGAGTTGATTTAAAGTATTCTCACGTTCATCATTGCTCATCATCACATTCTTTCCTCTTGCTCTTCCAATTGCATCTATCTCGTCAATAAAAATGATACATGGCGCTTTCTCACGGGCTTGTTTGAAAAGATCACGCACCCTGCTTGCACCAACACCAACAAACATTTCCACGAAGTCAGAACCAGACATAGAGAAGAATGGCACTTGCGCTTCACCTGCCATTGCCTTGGCGAGTAATGTTTTACCAGTTCCGGGAGGGCCTACCAATAATGCTCCCTTTGGTATTTTACCACCTAACGCAGTATACTTCTTTGGATTTTTTAAGAAGTCAACTATCTCCATCACCTCCTGCTTTGCCTCATCCAATCCCGCAACATCTTTAAAAGTGATATTTACTTTAGTCCCTTTGTCAAAAAGCTGAGCTTTAGATTTTCCTATGCTGAATATACCTCCTCCGCCAGCACCACCTCCGCCGCCGCCCATCTTGCGCATCATCAGTACCATCAATACACCAAACATCAAAATCGGAAATAAGAAATTTACAAGTGGGCCAAAAAATTCTGGATCGGTAATGGGTTCAACCGGAACCTCTCTAACTTCAGGATGTTCAGAAAAATATTTATTGAGATTTTCCTGGTAATCATCGATTTTGGAATAACTGAATTGAAAATGTGGACCCTTAGATGATTTGGCATAAACCAATTTATCACCCAGTAAATCCTTGTATACTTTTTTATCCAAACTATCCTTTATGATATACACCCTTACGAGATCCTTATTTTTAACAGGCTCAAGTTTAGCAACATCATTCTGACTCAACATTTTTTGTTTGAACTCAAGCTCACTTAAGTTTCTAGCATCAGGACTAACACCGCGCATGACCTGATAGCCAATCAATAAAACTGCAGCGATCACGTAGATCCAATAAAAACTAAAAGAAGGTCCCTTTGAAGAACCACCTTCATTTCCCTGGTCTTTTTTCTTGAATGGGTTCAATGATCCTCCCCTCTTTTCTCTGTTGCTTGAATCGTTATTCATGATTATTGCTTGTTCTTTTTCTTTACTGATTTAAATGCAGGTGGTTGAGGCAATGCAGCTGGCTCCTCCAGCTCTACTTCAACGCCATCATTCCACATGTCTTCCAACTTATAAAACTTTCTGGTTTCACTCAAAAATATATGTACTACAACATTTACGTAATCAACCAAAATCCACTGACTCGCTTGCTGTCCTTCGTGTCGATAAGGCAACTCGCCCAATTCCTTTTTTACTTTTGTTTCAACCCAATCTGCAATGGCCCTGACCTGAACAGTTGAAGATGCTTCACATACGATGAAAAAATCTGAAACTGCCTCATTAATTTTTCTCAAGTCCAATAACACGATATGTTCACCTTTCCTATCCTGAATAGCAGTAGTAATTACTTTTAAAATTTTACTGTTTTTCGTTAACCGAGATATTTTCTTTGGAGATACGGTTTTTTCTGATGTGGATGCCAAATGGTTTATTTTAAGTTTTCGTTGAGTAACTTGCCAAAATTAAGGATTATTTCCCTCCTTAACATGCCAACAAAATGATAGGAAAACCCTTTATCATATTGTCTTCAGTTGATAGTACCAATAACCATGCCATGGGACTCATCCGTGAAGGAAAGGCAGCGTCTGGAATGGCAATTTTTGCACTGGAACAAACCAATGGCAAAGGCCAAAGAGGCAAGACCTGGCAAAGCAATAGTGGGGAAAACATCATGTTGACTACTGTTTTGGATGGTAAGGCCTTTTCAATTCTTGAACAGTTTCCATTCTCAGCAGCAGTGGCATTGGGTTGTTATGATTTCTTTAGCAAATATGCAGGGGAAGAAACCAGCATAAAATGGCCTAATGATATTTTTTGGCGTGACAGAAAGGCAGGGGGAATCTTAATAGAGAACATCATTCATCATGGGGATTGGGAATGGTGTGTAATTGGAATGGGCATCAATATCAACCAAGTAAATTTCAGTGATATAGAAAACAAAACCGTTTCAATCAAACAAATCACTGGCCAACATTTCGATCCGATTGAATTATCAAAAGATCTTCTGGCATGCATTTATAAAAGGATAGCAACACTCAAATCAGATGGAGCAGTTGCTACAATAAATGAATACAACATGTACTTATATAAAAAAGGTCAGTTAAATAAATTCAAAAGAGGTCAGAAGGTATTTGAGGCTGAGGTACAAAAAGTCAACCTTCAAGGAGAATTACAAATCTCACATGACTTTGCTGAGAGTATTCGCCATGGCGAGTTGGTTTGGCTTTTATAAGCCAAATCCAGCGGCAATTTCTTTTGAGTGCTCTTTAACTTTTGGCTTAGCAATAATTTTTACGATTATTCCTTTTTCATCAATTAAAAATGTGGTTCTGAACACGCCCATGTATTTATTGCCATACAATTGTTTCTCACCCCAAACACCAAATTTTTCAACAAGTTTTTTATCAGTGTCTGCAATGATTCGAAATGGCAGTTTATGCTTAGTGATAAACTTTGTGTGCGATTTTTCATCATCAGGACTCACTCCAATTATTTCAATACCTTTTTTAGCAAGCATTTTGAAACCATCACGAAGATTACACGCTTGAACTGTGCAAGTGCTCGTATCATCTTTTGGATAAAAATAAAGTGCCAATTTTTTTCCTTTAAAATCTGATAGTTTTATTGTTGCACCATCTTGATCTTTTGCAGAAAAAGATGGAGCCTTCTTACCTTCTAACAATGACATGTGTTATAATTTTTTTATTTTGATTTGAGCAGTAGCCTGATTTCCAGCTTCATCAATAACAATTGCTGTCAACAAATGTTCACCGGCAGTCAAGTGTTCATCTACACGGTAAATATAATTTGAGCCACTTGGCTTAAACATCAACCAATTGCCATCGCATCTGACCTCTGCAAAACGAATTGCTTTAAAATTATCAGTTGCAGCAAGGGTGATCTGATCACCATTTTTCAACTGGTTAGCATTCAAGATATTAAAGTTTGCAACAGGAGGTTCAATATCCTCAATGAGTTGAAAATTGCCGAATTCTTTGAAGGATGCAATAAATCGATTTTTGTCAAATGTTGCTTTTTTGACCTCCACTTTAGATTTTAAAACTCTCTTGATTATGGCTCTTCCAGTATCAATTTTAATCCCATTAGGTTTAATGAAAACCTGGAAACTACTATTAACGGGTATATAAGATGGTTGAACTTGAAAGCTATTCATCGTCTCTACAACAGTCATCCGAAAAGAATCATAAAAAGCATCTGAGGGAAATTCAAATCTGATATTACCCTGTTCAAAAAAATTCTTTTTCCCAAAAAAAATATTTTGTGTACCTATTGCTTTAACATTTTTCAATGGGTTTCTTTTCACCTGAAAATCAATATTTGATTTATTTCCATTTGCATCCTTTGCTTCAATCGAATATGAATGGAATACATCTTCATTTTGAAGAAATGGCTTATTCAAATGTTGAGGATAAATATCTGATTGAAAAAATTTAGGCCGATGCAACAATTGAATATAAGCCCCACCTTTAAATCGATGCACATAATCTATATGACCATTTTGGTTTCTCGTAAAATCATATGAAATATTTTCAAGCACAAAACCAGCAATTTTTTGTTGTTCTTTTTTTAAGAAAGCGCTGTATATACCATTGGGATTACCATTCATCATATCAATAGCTACAATTCCTACAACAACCTTATCAAAAGGCAACTCAATTTTATTCAATGGAACATATGATTCACCCTTTTTAATTACACTGACCAAGATGGGAATTTGATCATATATACTTTTTTCAAAATCATAAAACGCCAACTGCTTTAATATTGGCGGAACATGATCACTGATGTTGATTCCATTTGTAAGTGGATTTAAACAGTTCTCGGTTTTAGTATCGCGTAATTCAAAATGAACATGCGGACCTTCTGAAGCCCCTGTATTACCACTATACCCAATTAAATCTCCCCTCTTCACTTTGATCATTCCAGCCGGTATCTTGAGGTCAATTTTCCATGTTTCTTGTTCATATTGCTTTTTTTCAAGATATGATTCTACTGAAGGTAGAAAACGATTCATGTGGGCATAGACTGAAGTAGTTCCATTTGGATGGTCAATATAAATTGCGCGTCCAAATCCACCCAACTCAATTTTTACTCTTGAAACGAAGCCATCCGAAGGGGCATAAACTGTTAAATTTTCTCTTCTTTCAGTAAAAAGATCCAGACCCATATGGAAATGATTGGGGCGCATTTCCCCAAAATTGGCATTCAATCTTGGTGAGATCGATAGCGGATAATTGAGTCTCTGCTTGAGCTGATTGCCCTGAGCCTGTGATAAAAATCCAAAAATCAACAGTTCAAAAAGGATGAAAAAATGCTTGATCATAGCACAAAACTAGCACAAGAGCATAGTTCAAGAAATAAATATGTTAGATGATACAACATTTTTAGCTGTTTAGTTGTCTTTATAATAGATGAGCCTTCTTATCAACAAAATATCATCCCTTTTCACTGCAATCTTGATCAAAGTCGGATTTATCAAGGGTAAAAGTCAAAGCGATCTCGATGCGATCGGCTTTCCTCATCATGCCAAAAATCAACTAGTGGAGGACTTTGAGATGGCTGCTTACCATAATCAAGCCTAATTACCCACTACATTTCAACATTACCCTTTTCTTAGGTCCAAATTTGAATTTTTCCGCGCAGAAATAGCTGCCAAATCTTACCTTTGCCCCCCGGGTAATACCCGGTTTTTTTGTGTCCCTACAATCCTAAATCATGCCAAAAGATACTTCCATCCGCTCAGTTTTAATCATAGGTTCTGGTCCCATTGTAATTGGACAAGCCTGTGAGTTTGATTATTCTGGTTCACAAGCCGCCAGAAGTTTACGAGAGGAAGGCGTAAAGGTTATCTTGATCAATTCAAATCCTGCAACCATCATGACCGATCCAATGATGGCCGACAGGGTTTATCTTTTGCCACTGAATGTAGAGAGCATCGAACAAATTTTAAAAGAAAACCAGATTGATGCAGTGCTGCCAACAATGGGCGGACAAACTGCATTGAACCTGGCAAAAGAGGCGGAAGAAATTGGATTGTGGGATAAATACAATGTGAAGCTCATTGGTGTTGATATCAAGGCCATCAACAAAGCAGAGGATAGAGAACTTTTCCGCCAGTGGATGATTGAAATGAATATCCCGGTTGCAACTGCAAAAACTGCGAATTCATTTTTAGAGGGAAAGGAGTTCGCACAGGAAATTGGATTCCCATTGGTGATCAGACCCTCATTTACACTAGGAGGAACTGGAGGCGGATTTGTTCATAGTAAAGAATTTTTGGATGAAGCTTTGAATAGAGGTCTGAATGCATCGCCTATTCATGAAGTATTGGTTGAAAAGGCTGTATTGGGATGGAAAGAATTTGAACTTGAACTGCTCAGAGACGCCAAAAACAATGTAGCAATCATTTGTACGGTTGAAAACTTTGATCCCATGGGAGTACATACGGGCGACTCCATCACAGTTGCTCCTGCAATGACCTTGAGTGATACAGCATTTCAATTGATGCGCAACACTGCTATCCGAATGATGCGTGACCTTGGAAATTTTTCAGGTGGTTGCAACGTTCAATTTGCATTGAATCCTGAAACTGAAGAGATCATTGCAATAGAAATCAATCCAAGAGTGAGCAGATCTTCTGCACTTGCATCCAAAGCCACAGGATACCCCATTGCAAAAATTGCAGCAAAACTTGCACTCGGATTTTCATTGGATGAATTGAAAAATCAGATCACCAAAACCACTTCTGCATACTTTGAGCCTGCTTTAGATTATGTGATTGTAAAGGTGCCAAGATGGAACTTTGATAAGTTCAAAGGCGCTAATGATACACTTGGACTTCAAATGAAATCTGTTGGTGAAGTAATGTCAATCGGAAGAAGCTTTACAGAGGCCATTCAGAAGGCCTGTCAGAGCTTGGAGAACAATGCAGTTGGACTAGGATATTACGGCAAGAGCCTGATGCATGCTGATGAGATTGTTGAATATTTGAAAACGCCAAAGTGGGATAGAATTTTCAGAATCAAAGATGCTTTAATGATGGGCATCAGTGTTAAAACTGTTTGCCAAGCAACCAGAATTGATCCTTGGTTTATTTATGAAATTCAAAAGATTGTTGATACTGAGAAAGAGATTGCCAAATACAAGTTCGATACTTTGCCAACTGCGTTGATTAAAAAAGCAAAGCAGCATGGATTCAGTGATGAGCAAATTTGCAAAATCATGCAAGACGGCAATGAAGATGCCCTTTATGAAAAAAGAAAAGCAGCTGGTATAAGAAGAGTCTACAAAATGGTAGATACATGCTCTGCTGAGTTTGAAGCAAAAACACCTTACTTCTACAGCAGTTTTGAAAATGAAGGCACCAACGAGAGTAAAATAAGCGATAAGAAAAAAATTATTGTACTTGGTTCTGGTCCAAATAGAATTGGCCAGGGTATTGAATTTGACTATTGTTGCGTACACGGACTCTTGGCAATTAAAGAGTGTGGCTACGAGGCGATCATGGTAAACTGCAATCCTGAAACAGTTTCAACAGATTTTGATATAGCTGACAAACTTTACTTCGAACCAGTTTTCTGGGAGCACCTTTGGGAGCTTATTGAATACGAAAAGCCTGAGGGAGTAATCGTGCAATTAGGTGGACAAACCGCATTGAAGCTTGCAGAAAAATTACACAACAAGGGAATCAAAATCATAGGTACATCATACGACAATATGGATATTGCTGAGGACAGAGGAAGATTTAGTGACATGTTGAAGAGCCTTGATATCCCTTATCCTGAATATGGCACTGCCTATACCGTTGATGAGGCGGTTGAAGTTGCAAACAAAGTTGGTTATCCTGTTTTGGTTCGACCTTCATATGTTTTAGGTGGACAAAGAATGAGAATTGTGATCAATGACGAAGAAGTTGAATCAGCAGTTGTGAGCTTGTTAAAACATATTCCAGGTAATAAAATATTGATTGATCATTTCCTAGACAGATGTCAAGAGGCTGAGATCGATGCAATTTTTGATGGAGAGAATTTTCATGTAATGGGCGTAATGGAACATATTGAACCAGCCGGTATTCACAGTGGGGATAGCAATGCTGTTCTGCCTGCATTCAATTTAAGTCCGATGGAAGTGAGTACGATGGAATCCTATGCAGAAAGAATTGCAAGGGCTTTGAATATTCGCGGACTCATCAATATTCAATTTGCAATCAAGGCTGGAAAAGTATACGTGATTGAAGCGAATCCACGTGCTTCCAGAACTACTCCATTCATTGCAAAAGCATATCAAATTCCATATTTAAACGTTGCTACCAAAGTAATGATGGGAACCCACAAACTAACTGATTTCACCTTTGAGAAAAAACTAGATGGATTTGCAATCAAAGAACCAGTTTTTAGTTTTGATAAATTCCCTGGTGTAAATAAAGAACTGGGTCCTGAGATGAAATCAACAGGTGAAGCAATTCGTTTTGTAAAAGACCTACATGATCCATACTTCCGCACTTTATACAAGGAAAGAAGTATGCACCTTAGTAAATAGTATGACAAGGACTGCTTTCCAACGCATCCTCTTTTTATTGCTAACCTTCATTATCTCCAATCAAGATTTTGCTCAGGTCAAAACTTTGCGTGCCAAGATCATAGATATTCACTCGGAAGAGGTTGTTCCATTTGCTTCAGTTCAATTCTACAAAACCAAATATGCCAAACTGAGTGATTCAGCAGGAAATTTTCAATTTATACTTGATAAGTGGCCATCTGACAGTTTACTGATTAGCTATGCAGGATTTGAAGATAACTACCTCCATATTGATACCAGTCTCTCTACCATCACCCTTATCATTAAAATGGAGAGAAAAAAAAATGTAAAAGAAGTTGTTGTAAAAAGCAAATTAGGAAGGGGGCTACTCCTCTGGAGAAAAATCATCAAAAATAAGCCTGTCAATGATCGTGGCAGATTCAATAATTATAGTTATGAACTTTACAATAAACTTGAAATCGACCTCAATAATGTTAATGTAGAGAAAATGCAAAAAGGCATTCTTCCTCCGAAACCTTTCAAGTTCATTTTAAACAATGTAGACACAACAAGTGAAGAGGCTCCCATCCTACCCATCTATTTGGTTGAGACAATATCTGATTATTTTAAACAAACCAATCCTTATAAGACCAGGGAAATCATTAAGGCTAGTAAAACAATTGGATTCAACAATGAAAGTTTTTCAAGGCTTACTGGAGGCATGTATCAAAACATTAATGTTTACAAAAATTTCATTCCCATATTTCAAAGAGAATATGTGAGTCCAATTAGTGATGATGGAGACACCTATTATCATTATAAAGTTCCAGACACACAGTTCATTGCTGGCAAGAGATACTTTCATCTGGTATTTACTCCAAAAAGAAGTGGCGAGAATACATTTCAAGGTGATGCTTGGATTGCTGATTCAAGTTTTGCTGTACAAAAAATGAATTTGCTTGTCTCTCCTGGTTCGAATATCAACTTTGTCGACAAATTAAGTTTGGTACAGGAATACCAATTGGTCAATGACAGCATATGGTTTTTAGCAAAGGATAAATTCATCGCCAACATCAACTTAACAAGTAATAAAAATCTGAGTATCATCGGGAAAAAGACTACGTACTATAAAAATGTAGTCATCAATAGTGATTCTTTGCCGTCAACGTTCGACAATAATATTGTAAACGATGCAAGAAGAGAAGTAATTGAAGTAAAAGAAGGCGCGAATGTAAAGACTGATAGTTTTTGGGTAGAGAATAGACATCAAGCATTAGATCGAAATGAGTCGAACTTCTACAAAATGGCTGACAGTATTTTAAAAATGCCTCAGTATATCAGTTATAGAGAATGGATGTACTTTATTGGAACTGGTTATCGATATCTGGGAAATTATGAGATTGGTCCGTGGATGAACTGGATCAGTTCAAACCAGTATGAAGGATTCAGGGCTAGGTTTGATTTGGCTACCAATTATCATTTCAATAAAAATATTTATTTGGGTAGTTATTTGGCATACGGAACAAAAGACCGTAAGATCAAAGGAAAAGCTGAGGTCCTTTACATGATTGGTAAAAACCCAAGAAGCAGTGTGCGATTTACATTTAAAAATGATATGGATTACGGCCAAACTTATTATGATGAAATTGGCTACGACAATCTCTTTGCAATGATATTCAGAAAAACACAGGTACCACTGAAACTGATCAAAATCAAACAAACAAAGATTGAGTATTTTAAAGAGTGGAAAAGCGGACTATCATTTACAGCAAATATTTGGAACAAAAAATATACCCCTATACAAAATCTTCCCACTGCTGCAGATATGGCATCTCTGCCATTGGGAGGAAACTTCCAGGATTTTCAGATCAATTTAAAGATTAGGTTCGCGTATCTGGAAAAATTTTTACAGGATGATTTTTTTAGAAGAAGCTTAGGGAGTGATTACCCAGTCATAGAATTACAATACACGAAAGGCATCAAAGGAGTATTCAACAGCAGCTACAATTACTCAAAATTAACATTTAGCATCAGTGATTATATAAAAATACCACCTGCTGGTAATGTATACTATAACGCATATGCTGGAAAAATATATGGCACTTTGCCCTATATGCTTTTATCCATGGCCCCTGGAAATGAAATCTACTATTACAACAAGTATGCTTTCAACACCATGAACAGGTTTGAATACCTGTTTGATACATATGCTGGTATGAACATTGAGCATAATTTCGGAAGTGGAATTTTCAGATTGATACCCCAGAATAAAAAATTAAAGTTCAGACAATTTTGGAACGCAAAGTTGTTATGGGGAGGATTGAGTCAGGCAAATAGAGATTTGAACATGAAATCATTTTCAAATTTTACAACACTCGACAATAAAACATTTATGGAAATTGGAACAGGAGTAGATAATATTTTCCGCTTTTTTAGAATTGATTTAACCTGGAGGGTATTCCCCAGACCTCTCCCTGTGGAAGCCTATAAGAAGTTTGGAGTTTTTGGAAGCTTCAGATTTACATTTTAGAAATTTTTTCACAAGCACTTAAAATAATCTCACAAGCACGCTCTATTTCTTCATTGGAGATAATTAGTGGTGGCGAGATGCGCATATAATTTGAAGCAAAAAGAAACCAATCTGTAAATACTCCCATTTCAATACAGGCATCTATCACTTTCTTATTGGTCTCAAATGAGTCAAATTCGATAGAGATCAATAATCCCATTGTTCTGACATTTTTTATGATAGGATGAGCAAGCTTGGTTTTAAATAACTTGCTTTTTGCATCAACACCTGACATTAAATTTTTTTTCAGTAAAAAATTCAATGCAGCGTTACCAGCAGCACAACATACAGGATGTCCACCAAAAGTGGTTATATGTCCTAGTATTGGCGCATTGGTTAGCGTATTCATCAACCTTTGGTTGGCTATAAACGCACCCAAAGGCATGCCTCCACCCAATGCTTTCCCTAACAATAAAATGTCTGGAACAATATTAAAATGTTCAAAAGCGAATAATTTTCCTGTTCGCCCAAAGCCTGTTTGAATTTCATCAAATATCAAAAGCACTCCTAGCTCTTTACACTTTTTGGAAAGACTTTGCATCCATTGCACTGAAGGAATTGTGACTCCACTCTCCGCCTGTATCGGCTCTAGTATAACACATGCAAATTGATCGTCAATCATTTCAATCGCTTCACTTGAACCATAATCCACGTGAGTGATCCCAGGTAAAAGTGGGCGAAAAGCATTACGCCAATATTCACTCCCCATAACACTTAATGCTCCTTGTGTGGATCCATGATATGAATTATTGAAAGCCAAAATATTTGTTCGACCAGTTACACGCTTTGCAAGTTTCATAGCACCTTCAGTTGCCTCAGCACCTGAATTAGTAAAATATACACTGTTCAACTGTTGAGGCAATTGTGCAATGATATTGGTGGAATATTCAACTTGAGGCGACTGTATTAGTTCACCATATACCATGATGTGCATATACTGATCAACCTGATGTTTTATCGCTTGGATGACATCGGGATTGGAATGGCCGATATTACATACACTGATACCACTTATAAGATCAATATATGCTTTGCCATTAATATCCCACATTGTTGCATCCTGTGCTTTTACAATCTCCAATGCAAGTGGAGCGTCTGAAGTTTGGGCAACATTTTGCAAAAAAAGCTGACGCTGATTCATTGACGCGAAGTTCAGTATTATGAAATAACTTTAAGAAAAAAAGATGCCAGTTATTTTACCAGTCAATCATATTCATCCCAGTTTTGGCAATAATAACTTTATTGCTCCAAATGCAACAATTGTAGGTAATGTAGTTTCGGGAAGTGACTGTAGCTTCTGGTTCAATGCCGTTGTCAGAGGTGATGTGAATTATATCAAAATGGGGGATAAAGTCAATGTGCAGGACAATGCTGTGATTCATGGCACATATGAAAAAAATCCTACCATCATCGGTAACAATGTCAGCATTGGTCACAATGCCATCGTACATGGTTGCACAATAAATGACAATGTCCTTATAGGGATGGGAGCTATTGTGATGGACCAGGCTGTTATTGGCAGCAATTCAATCATTGCAGCAGGAGCAGTAGTATTGGAAGGTACTATAGTGCCCGAGGGATGCATCTTTGCTGGAGTGCCTGCTAAGAAGGTCAAAGATATTACTCCAGAAAAAATCAAAGGAGAAATTGAAAGAATTGCTAATAACTACGTTAAGTACAGTGAATGGTTTAGATAAACTAATCCCAATCGTTTTCTTTAATTGAATCCAAAATAGTACAATAACTTATGTATCGTTCCTCGCTGATAACACCATCAAGCACTGCTTCTTTGATTGCACATGATGGTTCATTGATGTGCATACAATTATTATACTGACAATTATTCAGCAAAGCCCTCATTTCAGGAAAATAATGAGATAACTCTTTTCTTACGATATCTGCAATTGCAAATTCTCGCATACCTGGAGTATCTATAATTTGACCTCCGAAAGGTAAATCATACATTTCTGCAAATGTTGTTGTATGCATTCCTTTTCCACTCCAATTGCTTACTTCACTGGTTTTAATATCTTCATTTCCAAGAATCTTATTGATCAAACTCGACTTACCTACACCTGAGTGACCACTGAACAGGGTTTTTTTACGCTGCAAGAGATTTTGCAACTCATACATTCCTTGATTGGTTGTGACTGAAGTGAGCAAAACCTTATATCCAATATCCTCATACATCAACATTCTTTCCTGATATATTTTCATCTCCTTTTCTTTATATATATCAGCCTTATTAAATAAGATAATCGCAGGTATGTGAAAAGCTTCACAAGTGACCAAAAAACGATCAATAAATCCCAAAGAAGTCTTCGGATCTTTTATTGTTGCTATAAGTATGGATTGATCAATATTTGAAGCAATAATATGATGCATTCTTCGATTCGCTGGAGAGACTCGATTTACATAATTGGCACGCGGGTGTAAATCAGTAATGATCGCATTTTTATTTTCTTCCCCCTCAAAATCAAAATCAACTTTATCACCTACTGCAATTGGATTTGTAGAAGTAATTTCGTCTATCTTGAACTTCCCTTTTAATCTGGCATTATAAAAATGATTGTCTTCGCTCTTTAAAACGTACCAACTGCCTGTCGACTTGTAAACTGTTGCTTTCAAATTAGAGGTTTGGTTAACTTAAATATTTGGCAACGATTGGCACTCTTCTTCCAACGCCGAATGCCTTTGCGCTTACACGAATAATAGGACAGAACTGATTTCGCTTGTATTCATTGGTATTCACCATCCTTAACGTCTTTCTGACAAGCTGCTCATCAAATCCGCATGCGATGATATCAGCAGGACCTTTTCTGCGTTCAATATACATATAGAGCATTCGATCCAGTATATCATAGTCAGGTAAACTGTCGCTGTCTTTTTGATTAGGCCTAAGTTCCGCTGATGGTTCTTTTTGAATGATATTGACGGGAATGATTTCTTTTTCCTTATTGATATACTTTGCCAAGGCATAAACTTGCGACTTATATAAATCGCCTAGAATACTCAAGCCACCTGCCATATCCCCATAAAGCGTACCATATCCAGTTGCCAACTCACTTTTGTTTGAAGTATTTAACAAAACATACCCGAACTTATTTGCAATTGCCATCAACAAATTTCCTCTAGACCTGCTTTGGATATTTTCTTCAGCAATACCAAAAGGCGTATTGGCAAATAAAGGATCTAAAGTTTGGATGAAGCTGCCGTAAACATCTTTGATAGGAATGATATGATATGGATTTCCCAAATTTTCACTTAATGCCTTTGCATCATCAACAGAATGAGATGTTGAGTATGTTGAGGGCATCAATACAGCAGTCACATTCTCTTTCCCGAGTGCCTCAACTGCAAGGGATAAAACAACTGCCGAGTCGATGCCCCCGCTGCTGCCTAAAATCGCTTTGGTAAATCCCATCTTATTGAAATAATCACGAATACCCAATATTAATGCACTTTTCACCTGATCAATATTGTGCTCATTGGTCAGATATTCAATTATCTGATTGGTATCATTTGCCTTTGCGACACGCATGTCTTTATCCATCGCGAGATTTTCATGCGATAAATTTTCAGGACTTGAATGATATAAATCTTCTGTATTAACAATAAATGAATCTTCGACAAAATACTTTAATTCATGATGAATAAACCCATTCTGATTGACGACCATACTTCCCCCATCAAATACAATTTCAGTTTGGGCTCCTACTGCATTACAGTATATCATTGGCAATTTATACTTGCGTACATTTTGACATATTACCTCAACACGATCAATATCATGATCATAATCAAAAGGAGAAGCCGAAATATTGATCATGATATCAGGAGCAAATTTCATTAATTCGTCCATCGGACAAATTCTGTACAGTGGATTATCTCCAATATTCCAGATATCCTCACAAATGGTAACAGCAAGTTTCTTCCCTTTAAATTCAATGATATTCCAATCAAACGAAGGCTCAAAGTATCTATATTCATCAAACACATCATAATTGGGAAGTAATGATTTATGAACCTTCCCTACAAGAGCTCCTTCGTGTATTAAAATAGCAGAATTAAAAAGTGGCTTTCCTTTTGAAAATCCGTTTTTTGTTGGAGCTCCAAGCAATACACCTATACCAGTGGTATGCTTTGCTATTTCAGCGATGGTATCATCAACCAATTTGATAAAATCATCAAATTCTAAAAAATCTCTAGGAGGATATCCGCAAACAGATAATTCAGAAAATACGACCAAATCAACATGTTGTGATTTTGCCTCCTCAATGACACTGATCATTTTTGCTGAATTGAGTGCAAAATTTCCAATATGATAATTCTGTTGAGCAACCAACACTTTCATGGCGCAAAGTTGAGGAAATACATTGAATAATTAAGAAAAACTAGTGAGGAATGAAAAAGCACTATAATTACATATTTTTGAAAAATTTTTGGCATGTTTAAATCAATCTTGCTTTTCTGTAGCATTGGCGCAATTACACTCATGGGGTGTAATAATAAAAGGGGGCCAAATATAAGCGGAATAACTGTGCAGCTTGAAGTACAAAGATTCGAGAAGGATTTTTTCAACATCGATACGAATCAATTGGACAATTCCCTGCTGAGAATAGCGGAAAAATATCCAAATTTTTATTTTGAATTCCGTGATAAAGTGGTAGGACTTGCAGATTTAGATAGCCTGAAGAGAAATGATATCATTAAAAAATTTATCAGAGACTATAATGCTATCTATGATTCAACAACCAAGTTTGACAAGGAAATTGAACCAGCAGCCAACAGCATCAAAAAAAGTCTTCAATATGTAAAATACTATTTCCCCAAATATGAACTGCCGAAAAAATTGATCACTTTCATAGGACCAATTGACGCATTTGCATATGGCGTCATTGGAGGATCAGGTGAAATCATCACGCAAGATGCATTATGTGTAGGTTTGCAGTTACATTTAGGAAGTGATGCGGGAATATACAAGTCTGACATGGGCCAGCAACTATACCCTGATTACATTTCAAGAAAATTTTCTACAGATTATATTGCTTCCAACTGCATTAAAAATATCATTGACGATATCTATCCATTTGTACAAACGGACAATACATTACTTGACTTACTGATAGATCATGGAAAAAGGATGTATTTACTTGATTTATTTATGCCATTTGAAAAAGAAGAAATTAAAATTGGTTATACCGCATCGCAACTCAATGCCGTTAAAGAGAACGAAGGATTTATATGGAATTACATTTCAGAGAACAATTTATTATATGAGAAAGACTATTTAAGAATTAGATCATTTGTTACAGACGGTCCTATGACTTCAGAATTTGGAATGGGCTCTCCAGGTTTTATTTCACTTTTTGTAGGTAAGCAAATCGTAAATGCATACATGGATAAATTCCCTGATACACAATTAGAAGAATTATTAAATCTTGATGCAAAAACTATTTTAGCATCTTCGAAATACAGACCTAAATAGAAATTGGTTTCCTGCCCATTTGATTCATGAACCTCACATGCGAGACAACAGCTGCACGTGTAGTTGGAAAATAAATATAATTTAATTCAAACTTGGCGCAGGTTTCACGTACAATCTTACTGATTTCAGGATAATGAATATGACTAATGCGAGGGAACAAGTGATGTTCAATCTGATAATTCAATCCGCCTACAAACCAAGTAACCAACTTATTTGAAAAAGCAAAGTTTGCTGTGGTCTTCACTTGGTGTATCGCCCACTCATTTTCGATTTTCACTGGATCAACTCCAGCAGATTCAAATTCCGCATGCTCAACCACATGCGCCAATTGAAAAACAATTGCTAATGTTAATCCAAGTGTAAATTGACTAATTAAAAAACCAATCAACCAAGCCTTCCAGCCGATTACTAAAATTGGAATTACTATATAAAAAATAATAAAGAACAGTTTTCCACCCCAAAAAATGATATGTTCTTTTGCATCCATCTTTTTTAGTGGTGTAGTATGAACTCGTTTTGAAAAATATTTTACATAATCCATGAAAAACATGAATAATGATGTAAAGCCGTATAAAAAGAACATGTAAATACTCTGGAATCTATGCATGGGTTTCCATGGCTGAGTAGAGCACTGTCTCATGAAAGGCATATTGTTGATATCATCATCAACTCCATCAACATTCGTATAAGTATGATGAATAATATTATGCTTCAACTTCCATAGAAAAGCATTTCCACCCAAAAAGTTATTGGTAAGTCCGAATAATTCATTCACCCACCCTCTTGTTGAGAAACTTCCATGACAGGCATCATGCATGATATTAAATCCGATGGCCGCCATGTTGAGTCCAAATATCACCCATAACAAAGAAGAAACCGACCAGTGTAGTGACACCATCATTAATGTAAAATAGATAGCGATGGCAGATGGGATTAAAATAAGTGTTTTGGTATAAAGCTTCCAATTCCCTGTTTTACTAATGCCATTTTTTTCGAAATAGGAATCTACCTCTTGTTTAAGTGCATTAAAAAACTCCCTTTGCTTATTATTGAATGTAACCTTATAGCCCAATACAGACATGCTTAATGAATTTTAATTGATTTACGAAGATACTTGCTGAATTTGATAAACTTTTAATTTCTTTTGAACGGCGCTTCCATTTGAAACGCTGGAATTTTAACTTCAAATTGTTGACGCGATACTAGATTTTCCATGATGTATGTTCCTGTCATGAGTCCCATTTCAGACTTCAAATTTGAACCAGAAATATATTGATATTTTTCACCAGGTGCAATGATAGGTTGAACACCAATTACTCCTTCTCCTTCCACTTCTCTTTTATCAGCATTGCTATCAACGATCCACCAATGTCTTCTCAATAATTGAATAGGAAATAAATTATTGTTTTCAATAGTGATTCTGTATGCGAACATGAATTCACTTTGAAATGGATTGGAATACTCCGGTTGATAAAAGAGTTCCACTGATATTTTTACACCTTCTGTAACTTTCGAAACCATCAAAATATCTTTAATCAAAGATAAATATATAACAGATGGGAGATTAAATTCGAAATTGTTTTTGTGATTTTATTGTGTAAATTCAATTCCTTAAAAACGTGTAAAAATGAAACAAATATTTATTCTCATTTGTGGATGCCTTACATCTCATTTTCTTCTAGCACAAGTTAGAGCAGGTGGTGACCCTAAGCTATCTGAGATCTATGATCCAGCCCCCGCAGTCATTACCCCTGGAAACTCAACAGCAACACCCCCCTCAGATGCCATCATTTTATTCGATGGAAAAGATTTTTCAAAATGGGTTGGCACCAAAGGAAAACCAGTAGAATGGACATTAGCAGATGGAGCAATGACAGTTAAAAGAGGAGCGGGACTCATCACAACAAAAGAAAGTTTTGGTGATTGCCAGTTGCATATCGAATGGAGAACTCCATCAGAAGTTAAAGGCGAAGGACAGGGAAGAGGGAACAGTGGAATATTTTTAATGGGTAGATATGAATTACAAGTACTTGATAGCTACAACAACAAGACCTATTCAAATGGTCAAGCTGGAAGTATTTATAAACAACTGGTTCCTTTGGTAAATGCAAGCAAAGGACCTGGTGAATGGCAGACATACGATGTAATTTTTACAGCCCCAAGATTTTCAGAAAATGGAATCATAGTATCACAAGCAAGAATTACCGTATTACACAATGGAGTATTGATACAAAATAATGCAACCATTTGGGGAGGTACTGAATACATTGGCATTGCAAATTATAAATCACACGGCGCAAAAGAACCCATCAGCCTCCAAGATCATGGTGATGCTGTAAGTTTCAGAAATATTTGGATCAGACCACTCTAATTAATTACTACTTTTTCTTTTACAGTACTGATCACCGACTGTAAAAACTCATAAAGAGACTTCATGTTGGAAACTTCTTCAGTCACCAACATGAAGTTTTTACCTACCTGCTTCAAATGACTTTTATTGGTCTTTGTTTGAATATGTAATAAAATTGACTGAAATACTTCAGAGATAAAGTATGGCGAATCTGGATTGTTTACAAAGTAGCACCTTAAGGTCTTGTTCTTCAGTGTCATTCGCTCAAAACCAAGCTCTAGCGCAATCTTCCGACATCTGACGGTTGTAAACAAATCTTCGACACATTCCGGTATTGGCCCGAATCGATCCTGCAATTCAAGATGAAACTTTTTTAACTCCTCTTCATCTTTACAATTGTCAAGCCTAGTGTATAATACAAGTCGTTCTGTTACTTGATCAACATAACTATCAGGGATATGAATTTCCAAATCAGTGTCAATCGTACAATCCTGTACAAAATCATCCTGACTACTGATTTCTTCTTTAAATACTTCTCTAAATGATGTTCTTTTTAATTCACGAATGGCTTCATCCAAAATTTTTTGATACATCTCAAACCCAATTTCAAGCATAAATCCACTTTGCTCCCCTCCTAACATATTCCCTGCGCCTCTTATGTCAAGATCCCGCATTGCGATTTGAAATCCGCTTCCCAATTCTGCATGCTGCTCTAATGTTTGCAGCCTTTTTCTCGAATCAGCAGGTAATGTACTGATTGGAGGTGCCAATAAATAACAAAATGCTTTTTTATTGCTTCTTCCAACCCTTCCTCGCAATTGATGCAAATCACTTAAACCAAATTGATGTGCATTATTCACTATAATGGTGTTAACATTTGGAATATCAACTCCACTTTCTACAATATTTGTACAGACCAGCACATCATATTTACGTTGAATGAAATCGAATATTCTTTCTTCTAAATCATGCCCCTCAAGTTGTCCGTGTGCAAATCCAACTTCAACATCCGGACAAAGTCTTTTAATGATTTGAGCCATTTCTGGCAAACCATTTACTCTATTGTGAATGAAAAATACTTGCCCGCCTCTTTCAACTTCAAAATAAATGGCATCTCGAATGAAGTCTTCCTGAAAAACCAATACTTCTGTTTGGATAGGTTGTCTGTTTGGAGGAGGAGTATTGATAATACTTAAATCTCTCGCTCCCATTAAACTAAATTGTAGCGTTCTTGGAATAGGTGTTGCAGTCAAAGTCAAACAGTCTACATTAGTCTTCAGTGTTTTTATCTTCTCTTTATGTGCTACACCAAATTTTTGCTCTTCATCGATAACCAGTAGCCCAAGATCTTTAAATTCAACGTCCTTTGCAATCAATGAATGAGTACCGACAATGATATCTATTTTACCTTCCTTTAATTGCTTTAGTGTTTCTTTTTTCTCTTTAGTCGATTTAAATCTATTAACATAATCAACCCTAACAGGAAGATCTTTCAGGCGCTCACTGAAGGTTTTATAATGTTGATAAGCCAAAATGGTTGTTGGAACCAAAACTGCAGCCTGTCGTCCGTCTATACAAGTCTTGAATGCCGCTCGGATAGCCACTTCAGTTTTGCCAAATCCAACATCACCACAAACCAATCGATCCATTGGTGAAGCACTTTCCATATCCTTTTTCACATCAGCGATGGCTTTGCTTTGGTCTGGGGTATCCTCATACATGAATGAGGCTTCGAGTTCGGTTTGAAGATAATTGTCTGGACTATGCGCAAAACCTTCTTGAGCTTTTCGTTCAGCATACAACTTGATAAGATCAAAAGCAATTTCTTTTACTTTCCCTTTTGTTTTTTCCTTAAGCTTTATCCATGCATCACTTCCAAGTTTATTCACCTTGGGAACATGACCCTCTTTACCGGTGTATTTAGAAATCTTGTGAAGTGAATTTATGTTGACATATAAAATATCATTGTCGCGGTAAATAATTCTTACTGCCTCTTGAAGCTGACCATTGTTATTCACCTTTTGCAATCCACTAAACACACCAACTCCATGATCGATATGCACAACAAAATCTCCAGGTTGTAATTCTTTCAATGCGCGGAGCGTAATTGCCTTGCTCTTGTTATAGGCCTGCTTGATTTTATACTTATGATACCGTTGAAAAATTTGATGGTCTGTATACACGACAGCTCCAGAGCTTTTGTCATAAAAACCTCTGTGAAGCGATGCAGGTACAGGAACAAAAGAAATTTCAGCTTTTAAGTCAGAAAAAATAGAATATAGTCGCTCTGATTGTTTTGGATTTTCAGAAAAAATATAAATGGGGCGTTTATTTGATTCATGTTCTTTTAAATTTTTGATCAATAAATCAAATTGCCTGTTGAAAGAAGGTTGTTCAATGATATCAAAAGAAAATTCGAAATGAGGAGATGGAATAGTTTTGGCAACTGAAAATTCTAAACAGCTAAATCGAAAAATTTCATTTTCAAAACGATCTGTAGAGGTGAATTCATTTTGTTGCAAACTTTCGATCTGTTCATAAAAATCAGCATACCTGTCCTTCATCAATTGCCAATTCGATGAATAAACGATTGTATTGGATGGAATAAATGATAAGATATCCTCACGAGGTTGTTCTGAACTGGGCTGATCGAATTTTGGAATCAGATTTACCTGCAAAAGCTTTCTTTCACTCAACTGTGTTTCAGGGTCAAAAATTCTGATGGAATCAACTTCGTCGCCAAACAATTCTATTCTGTATGGTTTTTCATTACCAAAAGAATATATATCCATTATACCACCCCTCATGGCAAACTGTCCTGGTTCGTATACAAAGTCAGTTCGTTCAAATCCATATGCAACAAGTTTCGCCATCATGGGCTCCACCAACAACTTATCATTTACTTTGATTGAAATCGTATGTTCATTTAACAGGGTTGAACTGACCACTTTTTCCACCAAAGCCTCTGGATAGGTTACCAGGATTTTTTTATTACCAGCATTTGACCAACGAGAAAGCGCCTCTGTACGCAACATAATATGGCTGCTGCTTTGCTCACGTGTATTTTTGTTGGTCTTGTATGAAGATGGAAAATAGAAAAGGTCAATCGGATTGATCAGCTGCTCAATATCATTGTGGAAATATGCTGCTTCTTCAGCATCTTCCAGAATAATCAGATGATTAAAAGCTTGTAACGCTGAATGCTTATACAAGCCAGAAAATAAAAGAGAAGAATAGGATCCAGCAAGTTTGTGGCAAGCTATCTTTTGAGGTTCAGGCAATACGAGTTTGTCCGCAATCTCCAGAGTGCGGGGGGATTGTGTATAGCTATCAATAAGAAACTCCAGGTTCATGCCTCAACAGAAATACAAAGTTACGTCAAAGTGTTTCGAGATAAAATTCGGGTTTAGTTTTATAGCAATTATTTGACATTTCTGCTCGTTTTTTTGGTTAACTTGCTGTATACCCGAAGATTATGCGTAAAAATATTTACATAGCCATTGGATTAATCGCGATTTTGTCTGGCGCGTACTTTTATATGAATACTGCAAATGACAATAGTTGGCCTCAAAAAAGAATGGTAATTCTTAATGATGAAGACGAGGAGATGGAAGCAGAAAACTCTTTTTTGAGAGCAAGACAAGAATGGTTGATTTCAAGAGATCTAAAAACAGGTAAAATACCTGAAGGAATACATGCAAAAGAATTGGAATGGTTGAAATCACAGCCTGTAAACAGCAGTGGAGCATTTCAAAGTGTTGTTGCAAACAGTTATGAAGCAGTAGGACCCACACAAAATGGTGGAAGAACAAGAACGATTGTACATGATAAACGATACAATGGATCAACAAATAAAGTCATTTTAGCTGGTGGAATATCTGGTGGAATATTCAGAAGTGAAGATGGAGGAAGCACTTGGAAATTCGTTCATCCTGTAAATGAAGTCAGAAGTGTATCAACGCTTGCACAAGATCCTAGTAAACCAGATACATGGTATGCAGGTACTGGAGAGGCTATTGGTGTTTCTGCTGCCTACCCAAATGCTTTTGTGTATGGCAATGGAATTCTAAAATCAACTGACAATGGAAAAACATGGACCACATTAACAATAACAGCAGATAATGTGATTCAAAATTTCGGCTTCTTTGATATCATTCATAAAATAATTGTGCA
>JAFMEZ010000014.1 GCA_017856455.1 Parafilimonas sp. | reverse complement strand
TGTACATCGAAATTGCGTAACCACTCAGGACTTCTACCCCAAGTGCCGGAACCTGTGCAGGGAACATCAGCAATAATTAACTCAACACCTTCTTTTGGCAAGTATTGTTTTGCTACCTGGATCGATAAACTATTGGTAAGATCTACACAAAAAGATTGATCATACTTGATGCTCGCCTTTGTGAGTCGCCTAGAAAGCTCATCCAATATATGTTGGCGAAGATCAGATACATAATGCTTTTTGAAGTGAAATTTGTCTGAAGCAAGGATTGATTTACCACCACTTCCAGCGCATGTATCCCAAAGAGATGATCCTGCAATGTTACATTGATCAAGTAACGTAATAGTTTTTTGTGAACTTATATCTTGTACGAAAATCTCTTCATCGATTTTAAACCAATTTGACAAATCGATATTTTGCTCAAATCCAATGATTCCATCTGTTACTACATATGGAATTTGATACTCATTTAATCTATTCAAGAAATTTTCAACAGACTTTTGCCTGATATTGATAAAATATAAAGGCTTTTGAAGATGACTTCTTCTAAAAGATTTCTGATCTATTTTACCTGCAAGTTCATTTGTAAATGAAAATATTTTTCCCTCATCAAATGCAGGAAAGCGTTCTCTGAGCTTTTCAATTTTTTCATCTAGTGTACACCCGATTGATGTCAATAAATCAGGGCAGGTCGCTTCAATGAAACCATCATCAGATTGATGGGTAAGAAAATAACCAATAATTATCTGATCATTAGTATTATAATTTAAAGAGGATTGTCCTATTCGAAAATATCCAAAACATAGATCAGTAATAGCCTTACGATCTCTGGATCCAAATTTTTTAAACCTTCGAAAATAATTCTTCAAATAAATACTGAAAGGATCATTAAATCTGTATCCTTCCAAAATTTCAATGGCTGAACGAAGATGCTGATAGTAGAAGCCAGCCATATTTGGTCAATTAAAGCAATTATATCTCCAATAACGATTTCACAGGGTCTTTACCAAAAAGAAGTTGTTCTGGATTTTCCAATAACTCTTTTACTCTTACCAAGAAGCCAACACTTTCCCTTCCATCAATGATCCTGTGATCATAGCTTAAGGCTAGGTACATCATTGGACGAGCAACGATTTGTCCTTTTACTACAATTGGACGCTCTTCAATTTTATGCATGCCAAGGATTGCGGACTGAGGGATATTGATAATTGGAGTACTCAACAATGATCCAAATACACCACCATTTGTAATTGTGAATGTACCACCCTGCATTTCCTCTAAGGTCAATTTATTGTCACGAGCTTTAGTTGCCAATTCAACGACCTTTTTCTCAATATCAGCCATAGAAAGACTTTCAGCATTTCTTATTACGGGAACAACCAAACCTTTTGGTGCCGATACTGCAATTGAGATATCGCAATAATCATGATAAAGTAATTCTTCACCGCTGATATATGCATTAACTGCAGGAAACTCCTGTAAAGCATATGCTGATGCTTTTGTAAAGAAGCTCATGAAACCAAGGTTTACACCATGCTTCTCTTTGAATTTATCTTTATACTTTGCCCTGATATCCATTACAAAACTCATATCCACCTCATTAAAAGTGGTGAGCATAGCAGTAGTATTCTTTGCCTCAACCAATCTTTTAGACACTGTCTTCCTCAACTGTGTCATTTTCTCCTTGCGCTCCGTTCTGTTGAATAGCTCTACTCCAGGCTTTCTTCCAGGATTTGATAATGCTTCCAATACATCCTGCTTTAAGATCTTTCCACCGCTGCCTGATGCTGCAATTCCTTTTGCATCAACTTTCTTATCAGCGATAATTGCTGCTGCAACTGGGGTTGCTTTTACGTCCGATTTTACAGTAACCTCAACTTTAGGTGCTGCCTCAGCAGGCTTTTCTTTTTTCTCGGCTGGAGCTGGTGCTGCATTTTCAGGACGCTTTGCTTTCTCGTCAATAGAACAGACAATATCACCAATTGCTAATGTATCTCCTTCTTGAACTTTTATCTTTAAAATTCCTGCTTGTTCTGCATTGATCTCAAAAGTTGCCTTTTCACTCTCAATTTCTGCCAATACTTCATCACGCTCTACCCACTGTCCATCTTTTTTAAGCCATTTAGCGAGACTCACTTCGTTAATAGATTCACCTACTGTTGGTACTTTAATGTCTATCATATTATACCGTTAATTAATGGTTAGTGTATATGTTATTTTGAAAAGGCTTTTTTAATCAATGAATCTTGCTCAGCTGCATGCACTTTACTGTAACCAGTTGCAGTAGCAGCACTGGCGGATCTTGAAACGATTTCAAATGGAACCAAATTGAAATTCATTTTCATAAATGATGCTGCTCCCATATTCATCGGCTCCTCCTGAACCCACATCCACTCAGCTTTTGAATACTTTTGTTTCAACATTTCCAACTGCTTGACAGGCAATGGATAAATTTGCTCAAGTCTTACAACTGCTGTATCTGTTATATTATTTTGATTGCGATAATCATTTAAATCAAAATATACTTTACCGCTACATAGTAAAATACGCTTTACTTTTTTGGCATCTACAAATTGATCATCAATCACCTCTTTAAATGCACCATTTGTGAATTCATCAGCCAATGAATATGATCCAGGATGTCTGAGATTTGCCTTTGGTGAAAAATTGATCATTGGCTTTCTAAAATTCCATGTCAACTGTCTTCTAAGTGCATGGAAAAAGTTAGCTGCAGTTGAAATATTGGTAATTACCATATTTAACTCCGCACACATTTGAAGATAACGCTCCATACGTGCACTGCTATGTTCTGGTCCCTGACCTTCATAACCATGAGGCAATAACATTACTAAACCATTCATTCGATTCCACTTTTGCTCTGCACCTGAAATGAACTGATCAATCATTGTCTGCGCTCCATTGGAGAAATCACCAAATTGTGCTTCCCACAGTACTAGTGCATTCGGATTTGCCAAGGCATACCCATATTCAAATCCCAATACGCCGTATTCACTTAAAAGGGAATTATAAATTCTGAATGTGTTATCCGCACCTGGAATATTACTGAGACGGTTATACGACTCATCAGTCTTTTCATCCCTTAACACTGCATGACGATGGCTGAATGTACCTCTGCGAACGTCTTGACCGCTCATTCTTACATCCTTACCGTCTGCAAGCAAACTTGCATAAGCAAGCAACTCACCTGTAGCCCAGTCGACTTTATTTTCTTTTTCAAGTAAAGTGATTTTATCTTGTAAGAGTTTTTCAATTTTCTTCAAAGGCTTGAACCCAGTTGGCACTGTCATGATATGATCAAACAAAGCCTTGAATTGTTTCTTATTGATTGAAGTATCAGGAGATTGATCAAAATCTTTTGCTGTTGCCTTTACAAAACTTTTCCAAACAAGTTCTGGAGCCTGGTAATGATATGGCAATGGATGTTGTTTTACCTCATCCAGTCTTTCTTGTAAATCTGACCAGAACTTTTTCTCCATTTCTGTTGCCAGTGATTGTATTTCCGGAGTTTGATCTTCGTTCAGAAGTGAAACATAATTTTCACGCGGATTCAAATGCTTTTCAATGATAGAGTAAAGACGAGGTTGTGTGAATTTTGGATCATCACCTTCATTGTGCCCATGTCTTCTGTAACAAACCATATCAATGAAAACATCACTGTTGAATTTCTGTCTGTACCTGGTTGCAATCTCCATACATTTGACAACAGCCTCAGGATCATCGCCATTTACGTGCATCACTGGCGCATGAACCATTGCAGCAAGAGAGGTGCAATAATCTGCAGTTCTCGCATCTTCAAAATCGGTTGTAAACCCAATTTGATTATTGATCACAAAATGAATAGTCCCGCCAGTATGATAGCCATCGAGTCCAGACATTTGAAGAATTTCATAAACAACTCCTTGTCCTGCAATAGAAGCATCACCATGAATCAAAACAGGAAGAATTGAATCATACTGACAATTGTACATAATGTCAGCCTTGGCTCTTGAAAATCCGAGTACAACGGGATCTACCGCTTCAAGATGTGAAGGATTTGGCATTAATTTTAATGCAACTGTTTTTCCTCCTGTCGTCTGCACTTCACTTCCAAATCCCAGATGATATTTCACATCTCCGCTTCCCATGGTTTGATCAGGTGTTGACTTTCCCTCGAATTCGCTGAAAATATGTTCATATGTTTTGCCCATGATGTTGGCCAAAACGTTCAGTCTTCCTCGATGTGCCATTCCGACAACTACCTCTTTGACACCTAAATCTCCTGCAGTATTGATCATTGCATCCAGTGCTGCGATGGTTGTTTCACCACCCTCTAGTGAAAATCTTTTCTGTCCAATGTATTTGGTATGCAAAAACTTTTCGAATATGACGCCCTGATTCAACTTTTCAAGAATGCGTTTTTTCTTTTCAAGTGGAATGGCATGGGGGAAATTTACTTCCATCTCTTGAGTTAGAAAATCAATTTTTTCTTGATTGCTGATGTATTTAAACTCAATACCAACGTGCGCTGCATAGCAACGCGTGAGATGATTCAAAATTTCTTTGAGTGTAACAGTGCCGATGCCAATCAAATTACCAGCATAGAAAGTTGTATTCAAATCAGCTTCAGACAATCCAAAAAAATTGAGATCGAGATTTGCACCCCTGTCTTTTCTCTTTCTTATCGGATTGGTATTTGCAATAAGATGACCTTTATTTCTATACCCCAAAATCATTCTATACACACCAAGTTCTTTTCTCCAATCCAGATCAGATGGAGTTGTACCATTTGAAGTGGAGGGTTGCTGAAATTGACTGACAGCAAAATCAAAACCCTCAAAGAATTTTCTTAGATCGGGATCAATGCTCTCGGGGGAACGTGAAAACTCCTGGTATAAATTCTCTATGTAAGATGGATGTGAAGAAGTTATATATGAAAAGTCCTTCATTGTGGGGGTATATGGGTTTGACAAATCGGTTTGCAAATATCGTTGATTTAAGGCAAAAAAATAAGCCTAAAATGACCCATAACTGATTGAATTTCCGATAAAAAGACCTGTTTTTTGGTTGTTTAGGGGAAGTGACTTACCTTTGCAAACCATAAAAATAATTAGACAGATGGCAAACCATAAGGCAACCCAAAAAGATGTACGTCAAGTTGAGAAACGCAGGGAAAGAAACCGTTACCAAGGAAAAACAACCCGTAACGCTATCCGTGATATTCGTGCTTTGACTGATGCATCGGAAGCAGCAAAGAATTTGCCTGATGTATTGAGCAAAATCGATAAGCTTGCTAAAAAAGGTATTATCCATAAGAACAAGGCTGCAAACCTTAAAAGTTCTCTAACAAAGGCTGTAGCAAAATCTAAGAAAGCTTAAATTACTCCAAGATAATATTGTAAAAAGAACATCCGCAAGATGTTCTTTTTCATTTTAGGCATCCCCCACTAAATCTTTACCTTCGCATATGACCGAAAAAATCCTCATACTTGATTTCGGCTCTCAATACACACAATTGATTGCAAGGGCCATCAGAGAAGCAAATGTCTACTGCGAAATCGTTCCCTTTCACAAAGAAATTGAATACACAGATGACCTCAAGGGCGTTATTCTCTCTGGTTCACCATTTTCAGTAAATGATGAGAAAGCACCAGAAGTAAATATTCGCAAGATCGCTCAACAAAGAAGTGTACTCGGTATTTGCTATGGCGCACAATTGACATCTAAACAATTTGGTGGTCGTGTTGAAAGAAGTGAGAAAAGAGAATACGGTCGTGCACAATTAAACATTACTTCATCAAATACTTTACTGGAAAATATCCCTTCAAACTCACAGGTTTGGATGAGCCATGGAGATTCTATTTTGGAACTTCCTCAACAAGCCAAGATATGTGCTATAACAGACTCTATCCCCGTTGCAGCATTTCAACTATCTGAAGCGGATTGTAATGACATATACGGATTACAATTTCATCCTGAAGTATACCATTCTTCATACGGTAAACAAATCATTCAAAACTTTCTCTACAAAATATGTGGATGTAAGGGCGATTGGACTCCAGCACATTTTATCTCAGATACAGTAAATGCACTTAAAGCCCAGATAGGTGATAAAAAAGTGGTAATGGCACTAAGTGGTGGTGTAGACTCAACTGTTGCAGCTACATTGATTCACAAAGCGATTGGAAAAAATTTATTCGGAATATTTGTAGACAATGGTGTGTTGAGAAAAGATGAATATGAATCAGTACTCAAAACCTATGATCAACTTGAATTGAATGTTAAGGGCGTTGATGCAAAACAAAGATTTTATGATGCATTGAATGGACTCTCCAATCCTGAAGAAAAAAGAAAAGCAATTGGAAAAACTTTCATTGATGTGTTTGACCATGAGGCGCATCAACTGAAAGATATTTCCTTTCTGGGGCAAGGAACTATTTATCCGGATGTGATTGAAAGCGTTTCAGTTCATGGTCCATCTGTTACAATCAAATCTCATCATAATGTAGGCGGGCTCCCTGAAACCATGAAACTTTCATTGGTTGAACCGCTGAGATTTTTATTTAAAGATGAAGTGAGAAAAGTTGGACTAGAACTTGGTATACCACATGAATTACTCTTCAGACATCCATTCCCTGGTCCTGGTTTGGCAATTAGAATACTTGGTGAAATAACTCCAGATAAAGTACGCTTACTGCAGGAAGCCGATAAAATTTATATTGATGGATTGAAAGAACATCAATTGTATGATAAAGTTTGGCAAGCAGGTGCAATTTTATTGCCAGTGAAATCAGTTGGTGTGATGGGTGATGAAAGAACCTATGAATATACAGTTGCGCTGAGAGCAGTAACGTCTGTAGATGGGATGACTGCCGATTGGGCACATCTCCCCTATGAGTTTCTTGGAAAAATTTCAAATGAAATCATCAACAGAGTCAGAGGAATCAATCGCGTGGTTTACGATATTTCAAGTAAACCTCCTGCAACAATTGAATGGGAGTAATTACTTTAATCTACCCAGTCGGCAATAAAAATATTGGTGTCTCTTGTTCCACCATTGTTTCTATTGGAACAAAAGATTACTTTCTTTCCATCCAAGCTAAACATTGGGAAAGCATCAAAACCCTTGTCACGACTAATTTTGCGCAAATTAGATCCATCCTCATTCATTAAATATAAATTGAAGGGAAATCCACGTTTGTATTCATGATTGGATGCAAAAATGATTGTTTTGCTGTCTGGCATATAAGCAGGCGCCCAATTGGCTTGTCCAAGTTGACTTACTTGACGTGCATTAGATCCATCGGCATTGGCAATCCAAACTTCCATACGGGTTGGAGCAACCAAATTTTCCTTCAATAATTCTTTATACTCTTTGACTTCATCTTCAGTCTTTGGCCTTGAAGCTCGCCAGATGATTTTTTTACCATCAGGACTAAACCATGCACCGCCATCATACCCAAGTGTTGTTGTAATACGCTTTACCGCACCAGATTTTATATTCATAGTGTATAAATCCAAATCGCCATCTCGAGTGGAAGTAAACAACATTGTTTTTCCATCTGGAGAAATCGTTGCCTCAGCATCATAACCTGGCTGATTGGTCAAGTTCTTTATGATATTTCCTTTTGTATCAGAAAGAAAAATATCATAACTATCATACAATGGCCAAATGTATTTGTTGCCATATTTACTGCGGTCTGGTATTGGAGGGCAATCACTGCTTCCTAAATGAGTTGAAGCATAAACAATGTGTTTACCGTCTTTTAGAAATGCTCCACAAGTAGTTCTTCCCTTTCCATTGCTGACTTGTATAGGAACAAATTTTTCATTTTCTTTTGTCGGGACTTTTCCGATAAATATTTGATCACATTGAATGCCCTCTTTTGTATTGGTTTTTTGATAGATAATCCATTTGCCATCAAAACTAAAATATGCCTCTGCATTATCGCCGCCAAATGTTAGTTGACGGATATTTTTGAAATGAGACTCATCTGCATATTGCAGCGAATCTTGTGAAAACAGATTAAGCGACAGTGCAAGCAGCATTGAAGTGAAATAAACTTTGACAGGCTGGTTATACTTCATACGAACCGTTTTTTAATGACCGCAAATGTACAGCTAACACATTGCAAAACTGTCATGGAATCTTCAGAATAACCAATACAATTTGTAATTTTGTTTATGGCAAAGGGCTTATACTACTTTCCCACTCTTTTTACTTTTTTCTTACTCCTCATCTTGGGATGTAATCAATCCAAAACAAAAGAATTGCCTGTCGAAGAAAAAGAAAATACTTTAAACCATAGTTCTCTAGAATATATTTACGAATTGGCTAGCAAAAAGGATTTAACATGTCTAAACCTTACAGATTCTATTTTGCGAATAACCAGTGATCAAAATATGAGAGCAGAAGCATATTATATAAAGGGGCTGTATTATTCAAACATCAATGACAAATCACAGGCTGAAAAATTCTTCGATTCAACAATTCTCGAAAATTATACATTCTACGATGCATATATTGAAAAAGGAATTATACTCAATCAAAAAGGAGATTTTGAAGGATCTCTACAATCACTCCAAATTGCGCTAGAAATCACAAAAAATAATCCCGATCTTTATTACTGGATGGGGAAATCTTTTGAAGGACTAAATCGCAAAAAAGAAGCTAGAAATTACTATGAAATGACCTTGAAAATAGACCCAACATATCAATCTGCTGAAGAATCTCTTAAAAGAACAAAACAATAATATGGCAATCATAGCACCATCATTGCTCTCTGCAAATTTTCTAAAGCTTCAAGATGCATGCGAAATGATCAACACTTCTGATGCTGAATGGCTTCATTTGGATGTAATGGATGGAAGATTTGTTCCCAATATAAGCTTTGGACTCCCTATCATTTCAGCTGTTAGAAAAGCTACAACTAAAATATGTGATGTCCATTTAATGATCGAAGAACCAGAAAAATTCACACAGGCATTCAAAGATGCAGGAGCTGATATCCTCACAGTACATGTTGAAGCATGCAATCATTTACATAGAAATATCCAACAAATCAAGTCTCTCGGAATGAAAGCCGGCGTTGCCATCAATCCACATACTCCGTTAGAATCTATTCAAGAAATCATCGTGGATGCAGATCTAATTTGTGTAATGTCTGTAAATCCTGGTTTTGGAGGACAACAATTTATTAAATCTACGTTAACAAAAATTGAACGACTCAAGCAAATGATCTTAGCAGCAAACGCATCCACTTTAATTGAAGTTGATGGCGGTGTTACATTAGACAATGCCAAAGCAATCATCAATGCAGGCGCAGATGTACTTGTTGCAGGCAATACGGTTTTCAATGCAGCTGTTCCATCTGATGCCATTAAGATGTTAAAAAATCTTTGATTCTTCTTTATACTGCAATTTTCATACAACAAGTTTACTCACATTGTGTTGATAAGTTAGTGTTGGCCTGTAACCAACAGTTTGGTTAAATTTATATAACACATCCCCTATTAAACTAACCTTTAAACTTCAATACTTTGACTGAAACCATTATCAACCTTGATTCTGTAAACCCAATCGAATTCTTTGGCACAAACAATGGTAAACTTGATCTTCTTAAAAAACGTTTTCCTTTACTTAAAATTTTAAGCAGAGGCACACAATTAAAACTCAGTGGTGCTTCTGAACAAATTGAACAGGCAAAAGAAAAAATCGAATTACTGGTTCAATACCTGCAACGCAATGGAAATGTAAGTCACAATTACTTCGAGCAAATACTTGGAGGCGATGATGCTGATAGCATTGATAATTTTGTTGACAAACATCCGAATGATGTACTTGTTTTCGGTCCAAATGGAAAATCAGTTCGTGCAAGAACACAAAACCAGAAAAAAATGGTTGCTGTCGCCGAACATAATGATATCATTTTTGCAATTGGCCCTGCTGGTACAGGTAAAACATATACTGCTGTTGCATTGGCAGTTCGTGCTTTGAAAAATAAAATGGTTAAAAAGATCATCCTTACTCGTCCAGCTGTTGAAGCTGGAGAAAGTCTTGGATTCTTACCGGGTGATTTAAAAGAAAAAATCGATCCATATCTAAGACCATTATATGATGCTTTGGATGATATGATACCTGCAGATAAACTCGGTTATTACATGAGCACAAGGGTTATCGAAATTGCTCCATTGGCATACATGCGTGGAAGAACACTTGATAATGCGTTTATCATTTTGGATGAGGCACAAAACACTACAGATCTTCAAATTAAAATGTTCCTCACCCGTATTGGTTCAAATGCCAAGGCAATCATCACAGGTGATTTGAGCCAAATCGATTTGCCTAAGAATCAGAAAAGCGGACTCGACAAGGCAACCAGGATTTTAAAAAACATTGATGGTATAGCACATATAGAATTGGATGAGGAAGATGTTGTAAGACATCGACTTGTGAAAGCAATCATCCGTGCATACGATAAAGAAAGAGAAAAAAATGAGCAATAGGCTATATAGAATTTTAACGCTATTTGCAGTTCTACTCTTTGCATCTTGCCAAGAACCAGAAGGATTTACTGACCCAGAAGATCCGCTTGATGCCGGGAGAGAATTCGTAAGAGCAGTTTTGGACGGAGATTTTGAAAAAGCATCCATCTATGTAAGTGATAACGAAGAGGATAAAGAAATTTTTGAACGTTATGAGAACTACATGAAAAAACAACCCCGATCAGAGCGACTAAATTTAAAATCGGCTTCCATCATCGTCAATAAAGTTGAAAAATTAAACGATAGCGTAACGATTATCAATTTTTCAAATTCACATACCATGAAACCAACTGATTTAAAGGTTGTCAAACAGGATAATTCATGGAAAGTTGATTTCAGCTATACATTCTCAGGTAATCTTCCTGCAAATGAGTAATCTCAACAATTCACTTTTGGTTATATTGGGAAGCGCCATTGGCGGAGGCTGCAGATATTGGATCAGCACTTGGATACAACAACAAACAACAACAAAATTTCCAATAGGAACATTTACAATTAATATCATAGGATGCCTGGCCATAGGAATGTTTGTAAGCATTACTGATAAAAATATTGAAACACAATCCAAACTCCTGCTATTACTTGCAACTGGATTTTGTGGCGGGTTTACTACCTTTTCTGCATTTGCATTAGAGAATATCAATTTGTTGAAAAACGGATGGAATACTATGTCGTTGCTCTATATCCTACTATCAGTGATTATTGGAATCCTTGCAGTAAAAGTTGGTTTGTCAATTTTTAAATAAATGGAATTAAAGAATAACCTTTCAATGGAAATTATAATTTATTTAATCCTGATTGGGATTGCAGCTGGTTTTTTAGGCGGTATGGTTGGAATTGGAGGCGGTGTAATCATTGTACCAGCACTTGTACTGTTATTAGGTATATCACAACACAATGCACAGGGCATTTCTCTTGCCATGATGTTATTCCCCGTAGGAATTCTGGGCGTGATCAATTATTACAAGAAAGGATATGTTGATTTTAAGTACGCCGGACTTATTGCAATTGGGTTTTTGCTTGGAAGCTATATTGGAAGCAGGTTTTCACTAAGCCTTCCTCAAGACACTGTAAAGAAAATATTCGCAGTTGTAATGATTGTGCTTGCAGTAAGAATGTTGCTTACTGGGAAAAAATAAACCATTTGAAATTCATCATTGATATTGAATATACATAGGCACTGGCTTCAATTTCAATAATTCAGCAGGCGTTAACATGCGATGAGGAGGTTCCTTCAAATCGTTTTTATAGAATAATTTAAACCCTGTAAACTGAATGGGCTCAGCATACACAAACTGCTTATATGTATTTATTTTTCTTGCAGGAGCGCCCCAGCCATCCATATCAACTATAATCTGTACTTCAGGATGCTTTTTAATTGACTTGTAGTCTCGTACCATATTTTGTGTAAATCTGTGAATCACCAGCATTTTAGGCGGTAGATTATTTTTTTGAACAAGATCTCTCAGATATTGTGATGTATAATTAATATCCCCTGCATCAAATGTACCAATTACACTCCCTGGTTTTTGTCCTCCTTTCATTGAAAACTCCGGATCAATTCCCAAATGGACGTTAGGTAATTGAAGATATTTTTCAATGACAGGTATTTCTTCTCTGAGATTACTAAGTCCAACTTGAATATCCAAAAAAACCAAAGCATCGATCTCAGATGCCATTGCCATCACTTTATCAATTTCCTTATTTGGCATGCGTAATCGGTATTTTCCTCCTGAACCAGGTGATCCCTGTGCAGTTGTTACAATATAATGAAGCGCCGGCTTGACTGGTGTTGAAGGATCTGCCTTTCTCCAGGATTCCAATTCAGTTTTAAGTTTTGCAAACATCTGTGGCTTTGGAAGCTCTCCTAAAATACCCATACGGGTAGAATATAGATTCCCGTAATATGCAATAATACGATGGTGAGGGAGCCATGCGCCAGCCAAAGGGAATTCACCCTTAAATTTCCAACGATCTGAACTGTCTCCATTCAACATCGCATTGAATTTCTTTCTGTATGCAGCTGTATCCAACGGCGCACGATCCGATTTACTCGAAATATTTTTTTCAACTTTACTATTCGAAGCAAGAGAAATTTTTTGAGGATCCGATTGAGCATTCGAGCATGAAAAGACTGAGAAGGAAATCAAAGGCAATAAAATTGACTTTGAAAAGAATTGGATTTTTACGCTATTCATTTTAATGATTGTTACGTAAAAATAATAAAACCCAATCTATATCTCTATTATATCTTTTCGTTTCTAAAGACCACCAACCCATCAAAAACATCAATGATCACTGGTATGGACTTATCAATATCCCCTGCTAAAATTCGTTTGGACAATTGATTGACTATTTCTTTTTGAATAAGTCTCTTTAATGGTCTTGCGCCAAACTGTGGATCAAATCCGTGCTCTGATAAATATTCAAGAATATAAGGAGTGAAAGACAATTCAATTTGATTTTCTTTAACCAATTGTTGAATTGATTTGAGCTGTATTTCAATGATCTTTCTTAGCTCTTTTTTGTTCAGAGGCTGGAACATGATGATTTCATCTACCCTGTTCAAAAACTCCGGACGAATAGTCTGCTTCAACAAATTCATAACCTCAACTTTTGCCTTCTCAGCAACTTCATCGATATTTTTTTCGCCAACATTTTCGAATGCATCTTGAATAAGGTGACTTCCTAAATTACTTGTCATGATGATGATGGTATTCTTGAAGTTCACTACCCTGCCTTTATTGTCGGTTAACCTGCCATCATCCAATACTTGCAGCAACACATTCCATACATCTGGATGGGCTTTCTCAATTTCATCCAACAACACCACACTATATGGTTTTCTTCGAACTGCCTCTGTAAGTTGTCCGCCCTCTTCATAACCAACATAACCTGGAGGAGCTCCTACCAGTCGTGAAACGGTATGCTTCTCTTGATATTCACTCATGTCAATTCGCGTCATCATTCCCTCATCATCAAATAAATATTCAGCCAATGCCTTTGCTAATTCTGTTTTTCCAACGCCTGTTGTACCAAGAAAAATAAATGAACCTATTGGCTTTTTAGGATCCTGCAAACCTGCCCTGCTTCTTCTTATTGCATCAGCCACTGCCGTAATTGCTTCTTCCTGTCCAACAACCCTTTCATGCAAGTGATCTTCAAGTTGAAGTAATTTTTCTCGATCAGATTGCATCATCTTTGAAACAGGAATACCAGTTGCTTTTGCAATATTTTCAGCAATATCTTCTGCATCAACCTCCTCTTTTAATAACCTCTTCTCACTAGATTTCGCAAGTTCCTCAGAGAGCTCACCGATTTCAGTTTCTTTTTGTTTGACTTTTCCGTAACGGATTTCAGCAACAGTGCCATAATCTCCTTCACGTTCTGCTTTCTCTGCCTGCAATTTGAGTTTTTCAATTTCAGATTTTGCAGATTGTACTTTTTCAACCAACTCTTTTTCTGCTTTCCATTTAGATTTTAGTGTATCTCTCTCTACAGCAAGATTTGCCAATTCGGTATTAAGATCCTTGAGCTTCACTTCATCATCTTCTCGTTTGATCGCTTCCCTTTCAATTTCAAGCTGTCTGATCTGACGCTCCAACTTATCCAACTCCTCTGGCATGGAATTCATCTCCAGCCTCAACTTTGCAGCGCTTTCATCAATAAGATCGATTGCTTTATCTGGCAAAAATCGATCAGTAATGTATCGTTGAGAAAGTTCAACTGCTGCAATAATTGCTTCATCTTTAATGCGTACATGGTGATGGGTTTCATAACGATCTTTAAGTCCGCGTAAAATGGAAATTGCATCCTCAATTCCAGGCTCTTCAATCATTACTTTCTGAAATCTTCTTTCAAGCGCTTTATCTTTCTCAAAATACTTTTGATATTCATTTAATGTGGTTGCACCAATTGCTCTTAGTTCGCCTCTGGCAAGCGCTGGTTTTAAGATATTAGCTGCATCCATTGCCCCCTCACCTCCACCTGCACCAACCAATGTATGTATCTCATCTATAAATAGGATGATCTCTCCGTCGCTGGTTGAAACTTCTTTAACTACTCCTTTCAGCCGCTCTTCAAACTCACCCTTATACTTTGCGCCAGCTATCAACAAACCCATATCCAATGCATAGATCTGTTTGCTTTTTAGATTTTCCGGCACATCCCCATTTACAATTCGCATAGCAAGTCCCTCTGCAATTGCAGTCTTACCCACTCCAGGCTCACCAACTAAAATTGGATTATTTTTTGAACGACGTGTAAGGATGTGCAATGTTCTTCTAATTTCTTCATCCCTTCCAATCACAGGATCCAACTTACCCTGACGCGCCATTTCGATTAAATTTTTTGCATATTTATTCAATGCATTGTATTGCGTCTCCTGTGTCTGGCTTTTAACTGTTTCTCCCTTTCTTAATTCTTTGATGGAAAGAATCAATCCATTTTCTGTTAGTCCAGCCTCTTTCAGCATTCTAGCAACTGCATCATTCCCAGAAATCATTGCAAGCAGCAAATGTTCGGGAGTTACAAATTCATCATTGAATTTGCTCAACAAAGAGCCCGCTCTTAAAAATGTTGTATTCGCATCACGGCTTAAAGACTGTGCAGCTTCCCCTGAGGCCTTGGGCAATTTTTGGATTGACTCTCTAAGCTTGCTGTTCAACACCTGAATAGAAACATTATTCTTTTTCAAGAGATATTCAACAGGAGAATTTTTTTGATCAAGCAACGCCTGTAGTATATGCTCAGATTCAATATTTGGATTACCTGCATTAAAAGCACCCTGTTGAGCTGATTGAACAATTTCTGCAGCCTGTATGGTAAAGTTGCTTAAATTCATAACCAATTGTTTCTATATTTGGCTCAAATCACTCACCAATTCCCAAAACAAGAAAATATGTCAGCGATTTTCAATTATTTATGTCGCAAATGCAGTCTGGCGCTTATTTTCATGCTATTTCTTCAGTCTGCTGATGCTCAAGATTTCAATAATCTTCAGACAATATTAAAAAGCAATGCAAAGAATTTAGGGAAACAATACACCATTGTAGTACAAAAAGGAGGAAAAAATATATTCCTTTCTGAAACAGATGAACTCAAATTAAAAATTCCAACTGCAATCGGACATGCAAGCTCCTGGATCAGTGCCGCATTGGTCATGACATTCATTGACCAGAAAAAATTGAGCCTAGACGACCCTATCGCCAAATACCTTCCAGAATTTAAAAAGAATATGAAAGGTTATATCACAGTTGCTCATTGCCTTACGCAAACAACGGGGCTAGATGCTGATGCAAGTGGAATTGTAAAGGTTGCTCAAAAAAATAAATTCTTAAACCTGGATGAAGAGGTTTCATTTTATGCTACAAAAAAATTGATTGTAGATAATCCAGGTGATGCTTTTTCCTATAGTAATGTTGGGTTAAATATTTTAGGTAAAGTGATGGAAATCATCAGTAAAAAGTCATTTGATCGACTAGCTGCTGAAAGAATTTTTAGACCATTGGGTATGAGAACAGCATCTTTTTTCAATGAAGATGGAAATGCACCTAATCCAACTTCTGGAGCAACATGCTCCGCATTCGATTACTTGAATTTCATGCAAATGATCGCAAACAAAGGACTCTTTAATGGTAAACAAGTACTTTCTGAGCATGCAGTAAACACTCTGCTAACCATACATCACCCCGATCTTAGGATAAGATATACTCCCGAAAACACCAAAGGATTTAAATATACCATGGGATCTTGGGCTGAATCAACTGACGAGAACGGGAAAGGTATTGTTTTTTCATCATTGGGTCCCACCGGTGCAATTACTTGGTTTGACAGTAACAAGAAATATTTCGCTGCAATACTTTCAAGTGAGTTACAAAATAGCCAGAGATTTCAGCTCATTAATCAAATCAGAAGATCGATTGAAGAATCAGTAGAGTGATTATTTCAAATGAAATTTACAAACAGCGAAAAATCTAGTATCATTAAACAACTTGCATCAGATCATGGATTTGATCAATGTGGTATTGCCACTGCAGCGCCATTGAATGAAGATGCAAAAAGACTTGAGCAATGGTTGAAGAAAGGCTTTCATGGAGAAATGCAATACATGAACAACCATTTCGATTTAAGAATTGATCCAACAAAATTAGTTCCTGGTGCGAAATCAGTAATCACGCTACTCTACAACTATTATCCAAAAGCATTTCAGGATGACGGAAATCCAAAAATTGCAAAGTACGCATACGGTAAGGATTATCACTTGGTCATCAAAAAGCAGCTTAAGCTTTTTCTAAAATCCATTCAAGAAAAACTTGGAAATATTGAAGGCAGAGGATTTGTTGATTCTGCACCTGTACTTGAAAGAACTTGGGCACAAAAAAGTGGACTGGGATGGATTGGTAAAAATGGAAACCTGATCAACAAACAAAAAGGTTCTTTCTTTTTCATAGCAACCCTCATCACGGATCTGGCATTAGAAGCTGATCAGTCATTTGTAAATGATCATTGTGGCACCTGCAATAAATGTATCGATGCCTGTCCAACTGAAGCCATTCTGATCAACAAAACGATTGATGCAACAAAATGCATTTCATATTTCACCATTGAACTTAAAGCAAAAGACCTCCCAAGTGAACTTAGCAGTAAAAGCGAGAACTGGATTTTTGGCTGTGATATTTGTCAGGATGTTTGTCCCTGGAATAGATTTTCAATTCCTAACGAACACGAGGAATTACATCCATATCAAGAAATACTCCACTTCAAAATAGATGATTGGATGAATCTTGAAGATGAACGCTTTAAAGAGCTATTTGGTAGCTCACCAATTAAACGAACGGGATTCGATGGACTAAAGAGAAATTTAAAATTATTCAGGCAAGCTTAATTATTCCCATTTAAATACCTTAACTGCAATAGCATAAACAATTATACCCCAAATCAACAATATCTGTAATTGTGGTAAACAATCAGTTAAATGAGCACCTTCAAATGCCACATTTCTCATTGCCTGATTGAGATGTGTAAGCGGCAAAAGGTTACAAAGTGGCTGAAGCCAAGTTGGAAAATTATCAATAGGGAAAAAAGTACCTGCCAATAAAAACTGTGGCAATGTAACAATATTGGCAAATGGAGGTATAGTGCTTTCACTCTTTGCTACTCCACTAACTACAAATCCGAATCCCATGAAGATGACCAAGCCGATTAAACTAAGTGCGATCAGCTCTAAAAAAGTTACCCATCCATTTATGAGCGTGAACTTAAATGCAAAATGTCCAAATAACAAAATCACTACAGCTGTAATCATTTGAAAGATTATCCTTCCCAAGCCCTCACCAAAAACGATGTACGTTCTCTTGATTGGCGTAGCAAAAAATCTCTTCAAAACAAGTGTCTGCCTTAGATTAAAGAAAATGAAGGCTACTCCAAATACACCTGCACTCAATAAAGAAAACCCCAATTGTCCGGGTAAAATAAAATCAATTGTCCTGTACACCCTACCTGGAATAGTCTCTTTTGTGAAAGTTGCATAAGCAATTTGGTCAGGGATGAATTGCTGATTGAGTTCGGCAATGGTTTGTTGAATCAAAGATTGCAATAGTCCAATTCGGTCTGCAGCAGCAGATGATGTTGTTATTTGAATATCATATTTAGGAAAGCTGTTTTTTTCAATTTCCTTTATCTTAAGGATTGCCGTGATATGCCCTTTTGAAAGCTCATCCAATGCCTTTTCTTTTGTAGAAGACAATACCTTGATCGTTTGTTTCTCGATGAGTTTTTGGTAAATGGGATTATCGATAGAAGATGTGGGATCAAATACCACTTTGATAACTGGTGAACTTGAACTTAAAAATCCAAATACAAGAATAAAAATGATAGGAAATAAAAAGCTGAAAATAACAGCAGAGGGACTCCTAAAAATGGAGGTAAGACTTGCCTTTGCAATGGCCATCATGGCCCTCAACTGATTATACTTCATGCCTAAAGTTAACGAATAGTAAACTCAAATGGAAGCATGGCTTTCACTTCACCAGTTTCCGCTTTTATTTGCTTGATGCGTTTCATTAGTTGATAATCTCCAATACCCAATTCTTTCTCTAGCTTAACAGCGGTAAATTCTTTTGAATATTGATTAACGAAATACTCAATCATTGATTGAGGTTCAGGATATTTTTTCAACTTAAACTCTTTGAGTCCGACTGATTTCGCTGCATATTTTATTGCATCATCTAATCCCCCTATTGAATCGACCAATCCAATGGTTGACGCCCTAGCGCCGGTCCAAACCCTTCCCTGAGCAATGCTATCAACATCAGCAATCTTCATTTTTCTACCTTCAGCAACTCTTGTGAGAAAGTCTTGGTAAATATGATCCACCTCAGTTTGTATAATTCTTTTTTCACTCTCTGTCATTGTTCTGGTAACAGATGGAGCATCTGCATAAGGTGAAGTACTGATGCGATCAAATGTGATTCCCAATTTATTTTTAAAAAATGAAGAGAAATCTGGAACAATTGAGAACACTCCTATTGAACCAGTAATGGTATTGGTTTGAGCAAAGATTTTATCTGCATTACATGCGATGTAATAACCTCCGCTGGCTGCAACATTTCCCATGGATACAATTACCTTTTTCCCTTCTTTCTTGCACAATTCAATTTCTCTCCAAATAATTTCACTTGCAAAACTACTGCCGCCAGGAGAATTCACTCTCAAAACGACTGCCTTGATAGATTTATCTAACCTGATTTTTCTAAGCAATGCCAGATAATCGTCAGATCCAATTTGATCAGGACTTCCTTTACCATATACGATATCACCCTCGGCAACGACTAAAGCTATTTTATCTTTATTGTATGAAGAAGATAAGTTAGCCGCTTTTGCATATTTGGCTAGGGTAATGAAATTAATTTTTACATCTTCTTTTATTTTCAATTTCGTTCTGATGATGGATTTGAATTCATCATCATATTTCACTCCATCGATCAATCCATAATTAAATGCATCAGCAGGACGCATCAACCGATAATCATTTGCATATGCCTTCAAACTGTCGATAGATTTTTTTCTTGCATCTGAAGATTTTTTCAATAAATCACCATAGATGTCATTCAACCAAACTGAAGTTTGAATTTTATTAGCAGCAGACATCTCTGTTGTACGAAATGGCTCAGTTGCACTCTTGAATTTCCCGGCATAAAATATTTGTGGATTGATTTCAAGTTTGTCGATCAGGTTTTTAAAAAATACATATTCAACAGACATCCCTTGCCATTCAAACATTCCTTTGGGATTACAATAGATTTTATCTGCTACAGATACCAGTCCAAAAGCCTTTTGAGTGATATAATCTCCATAAGCATAAATAAACTTCCCTGAGTTTTTAAATTTGACTAGTGCATTTCTCAAATCATCTGTATTGGCATAGCCATTAGCATTGCCTTTTGCAACAAGGTATATACCCTTAACAGCTGTATCGGAAGCTGCATGTTCCAACAATTTTAAAGCGGTATAAAAATCCGGTTGTTGATCATCGCCCGTAATTGCCTGAAATGGATCATCTGCAACCTGTTCAGGTATAGCTTGAGTAAGGTCAATAACCAAAACTGCATTTGAACCTACTTCAGGCTTATCTGTAGCAATCAATGCACCAGCTATGCCAAAAAACAGCAAGAAAATGAGTCCAAAGAAAACAATCAATGCAAGCAAAGAGGCAAAAAAGGATTTAAAGAAATTTTTCAATGTGACCGATTTAGACCGTAAAATTAAAGAACTTTGAGCGCCTCAGGGATATAGTTATATGAATAATGTTTATTTATTGATAGGTGGTAATATAGGGGATCGAATTTTTCATCTGCAAAAAGCTCGGGAAGAGATTGTAACTCATATTGGTCAAATTTCCTCTGTATCATCCATTTATCAAACAGCGCCTTGGGGGAATAATGATCAGCCTGATTTCCTCAACCAAGTTTTGCTGGTATATACTAATCTTGATCCTTTTCAACTATTGAACCAAACCCTTTCCATTGAAAAACAAATGGGAAGAGTTCGAGATGGCCTGAATAAGCCAAGAATAATCGATATTGATATCTTATACTATAATGAAGAGAAAATTGAAACAGCTGAATTGATTATTCCTCATCCAAGAATACATGTTAGAAGATTTGTACTGATACCCATGAATGAGATTAACCCCTCCTATATAGATACATTTCATCAAAAAACAATTGCAGATCTTTTATCTGAGTGTAAAGATGAATTGGAAGTGAAGGCATATCAAATTGAAAAAGAATTTTTGTTCAAAAAAGTATAGACAAGACTGGAAATGAAATATAAGTTCATTGCGATTGAAGGAAATATCGGTGCCGGCAAAACAACTTTGGCACACTTGCTGGCAAAACATTACAATTCTCGATTGATATTAGAAGAATTTGCAGAAAATCCTTTTCTTTCAAAATTCTATGAAAACCCCTCTCAGTATGCATTTCCTGTAGAACTTTTTTTCATGGCCGAACGCTTCAAACAGCAGAAGGACCTTGTAAGCCAACAGGATCTTTTTCAAACAACCACAATTTCAGATTATCTATTCACAAAATGTTTGCTGTTTGCAAAAATCAATTTACCTGATGATGAATTCAGGTTATACCAGAGATTATTTGAAATCATTCATCAACAAATTCATCAACCTGATATTCTGATTTATTTGCACTGCCCCGTTCAAAAACTGCAGGAAAACATAAAAAAAAGGAACAGGTCATACGAACAACATATTCAAAACGATTATCTATTCAATATTCAACAAACGTATACGCATTACATCAAGCAGCATAATTTTAAAACGCTTTATGTTGATGCAACCCATGCAGATTTTCTTGGAAACGATAAACATCTCGAAACCATTATTTCAGCATTGGAAAAAGACTACGAAATCGGACAACATTTGATTTCCCTTCCATAGCATTGTGTCACAACAAAGCACGATCTTTGTTTGGATGTTTCGTTTTTTACAACACAAGAGTTTTACAGCGCTCTCACATGCAGAATTCAGGACCTACATCATTGCCAGGTTCTTTTTTATCATGGTACTGACCATGCAAGCAACCTTGATCAGTTGGAAGGTTTTCGAAATCACCCATGATCCATTCAGTATTGGCTTAATCGGATTGGTAGAGTTTGTGCCAGCGGTGATTATGGCGATCTACTCGGGCTATATCATTGATAAAAGCGACAAGAAAAAACTGTTACACATTAGTATATCTGCTAATCTTTTGCTGACAATATTATTCGCTTACATCACCAGTAAACAGGCTTCAACTTTTTTATCTCAGCACACTGTGCTGATCATCATCTACATCATTGCTTTTTGTACTGGAATAGCAAGAGCGTTCAGCGGACCTACATCTTTTGCATTGGTAAGTATGCTTGTTCCAAAAGAAAAAATACCCAATGCCATCAGTTGGCACAGCAGCTCATGGCAAATTGCAGGAGTAGGCGGACCAGCAATTGGTGGATTACTTTATGGGGCAATGGGAATCACTTTCACTTTTACATTGATGATCATCATGATGAGTATATCCGTGTTGATCCTATTTTTCATATGCCCAAAACCCCCAACAGTACAACTCAAAGCCGAACCAATGCTAAAAAGCATTCGTGAGGGATTCAAATTTGTATGGAATACAAAAGAGATTTTGGGAGTGATCACACTTGACCTATTCGCTGTTTTTTTTGGTGGTGCAACCGCGCTGCTACCCTATTTTTCAGACGTAATTTTAAAGACAGGAGCAGAGGGACTCGGCATTTTGAGAGCTGCACCAGGTATTGGTGCTATCATTGTTATGCTGGTCATTAATTTTATACCCATGAAGTCAAACCAAGGCAAATGGATGCTCCTATGCGTTGCTGGATTTGGATTGAGTATCATCATTTTTGGTATCTCAAATTGGTTTTGGATTTCATTCGCTGCTTTATTGATTTCAGGTTTATTGGATGGAATCAGCATCATTGTCAGATCCACTGTGCTTCAGCTCAAAACACCAGAGGAAATGAAAGGGAGGGTTTCTGCACTGAACAGCATTTTCATTATTTCATCCAATGAACTTGGTGCATTTGAAAGTGGATTTGCTTCAAGAATTATGGGTGTTGTGCCTTCTGTAATTTTTGGAGGAGCAATGACCATCGGAATCGTCGTTTACACCTGGTTCAAAATTCCGGGTGTAAGAAAAATCGAATACTGATTTATTTTGACGCCTCCATTAATTTTTCAATCACGAAATAGGCAGCAGGACAAAATGAAGTGTTCTTGAGGGTCAATTGTTGTCTTTTTACAAAAACATCTTCGTCAGTATAAGGAAATCTTCTGCAATCAGAGGGACGATCTTCGTAAATAGAACAATGATTATCTGATCCCAAAAAAGGACATGGTTTTGATTGCAGAACATAGTCGCCCTCATCATCAATTTTCAAGAATTTTTCTATAAAAACGCTTTCCTTGAGCGACAACGACTTACTGATTCGTTTGATATCAGGTGTTTTAAACCTGGGAGAGTAATTCTTACAACAATTGGCACATGTGAGACAATCAACCTGCGTAAAAGCCTCTTCGTGAATGGCTGGCAATTCACGAATTGCCTTGTTTTTATCCACTCTGGCAAGAAATTGCTTGTACAGTTTTTGCCGTTCAGATGATTTCTTTTCCCAGTTCTTAAGGAGCTCTTCTGGCATGCTGTAAAATTAGTCGAAAACATTCAACCTATAATTGTTTCACCAAATAATCCACATTCAAGAATCATGTTGCACAAAGCATTGAATCAGTGGTTGGATATGAGTAAATTTGCAGTTCAATTGCCCCTAACCTAAAATATTGGTTCCATGAATCTTATCGAGCAGCAATCAAGAGAATTTCAAGCAAGACATATTGGTCCAAATACATCAGAAGAAACTGAAATGCTTCACCAAACGGGTGAAAAGAGTTTGGAAGATCTGGTAAACAAAACAATTCCATCCAATATCAAGAATGAGGATGTGATGAAAGTACCAGCACCCATGAGTGAGGCTGCATACTTGCAACATATTTCAGAAGTTGGTCAGAAAAATATTATTGCAAAAAATTTTATTGGTCAGGGTTATTATGGCACACATACGCCAAGCGTTATTTTGAGAAATATTTTTGAAAATCCAGGTTGGTATACACAATACACCCCTTACCAGGCTGAAATTGCACAAGGCAGGTTAGAAAGTTTATTGAATTTTCAGACCATGGTAACAGATTTAACTGGATTACCGATTGCTAATGCTTCATTGTTGGATGAAGCCACTGCTGCTGCTGAGGCAATGACAATGTTTTTCAACTTCCTTAATAAGCAAGATCATATTGAACGTCCAAAGTTTTTTGTTGACGAGCATTGCTTCCCACAAACCCTTGATGTGTTGATAACAAGAGCTTTACCAGTAGGCATTGAAATTGTAATTGGGAATGCATCTACTGCTGAAATTGACAAAACATTTTTTGGAGCTCTGGTACAATACCCAAATAATCTGGGGAACATCATCAACCAAAAGCAGTTCATCGAAAAGGTACATGCAGCAGGTGCTTATGTTGTAATGACAACTGATTTGCTGGCATTAACACTCATCACTCCTCCAGGTGAATTGGGAGCAGATGTTGCATGTGGTTCGGCACAAAGGTTTGGCGTACCACTCGGATATGGCGGCCCCCATGCTGCATTCTTTGCAACAAAAGATGAGTTCAAAAGAAATATTCCTGGCAGAATCATTGGTATCAGTATAGATGCACAAGGAAACAGGGCGCTAAGAATGGCCTTGCAAACAAGGGAGCAGCATATCAAAAGAGAGAAAGCAACTTCAAATATCTGTACAGCACAAGCTTTGCTTTCAAATATGGCAGCCATGTACGCCGTGTATCATGGTCCTGATGGTTTGAAAAAAATTGCAACACGCACCTCATTGCTTGCTAAAACAGCAGCACATGCTTTAAAAGAAAAAGGATTCACACTGGCAAGTGAACATTTTTTTGACACCATTGCGATTGTCTCAAATGATGCTGAAAAAATAATTGCATCAGCAGCAAAGAAAAACATCAACCTCAGAAAAATATCTTCAAACACCATTGGCATTTCATTTGATGAAACTACTACTCCATCTGATGTATTGACAGTGATCAATTGTTTTGATGAAAGCAATGTTGCTTCATTCAGCATTTCAGATGAAACATTGTTGACAAACATTCCAAGTGCTTTAACTAGAACATCAACTTATCTACTGCATCCAGTATTCAACTCACATCACAGTGAGAGTAAAATGATGAGATACATAAAATCTTTGGAGAACAAAGATTTATCACTCAACACATCCATGATTTCTTTAGGAAGCTGTACAATGAAACTCAATGCAGCAACTGAGATGATGCCATTGAGTTGGGGATGCTGGTCAAATATCCATCCCTTTGCCCCTGTTGAACAAACCAAAGGATACCATCAAATCATTGAAGACCTTTCAAAATATCTCTGTGAGATTACTGGTTTTGATGCATGTAGTTTACAACCCAATAGTGGAGCGCAGGGAGAATATGCCGGGTTGTTAACCATAAGAGAATATCATATTTCTAGAGGCGACCATCATAGAAATGTAATTCTGATTCCGATTTCTGCACATGGAACCAATCCTGCTTCTGCAGTGATGGCGGGAATGAAAGTTGTTGTGGTGAAAGCGCTCGACAATGGATACATTGATGTTGCTGATTTAAAAGATAAAGCAAATCAATACAGCAATGATTTAGCAGGTATCATGATTACCTATCCAAGTACTTTTGGAATTTTTGAAGAAACAATAAAAGAGATTACTGATGTAATACATCAGCATGGCGGACAAGTATATATGGATGGCGCAAATATGAATGCGCAAGTCGGACTTACATCACCTGGATTGATTGGTGCGGATGTATGTCATTTAAATCTCCATAAAACTTTTGCTATTCCTCACGGTGGCGGTGGTCCGGGTATGGGTCCCATTTGTGTAAAATCTCACCTCGCTGATTTTTTACCAGGACATACTTTCAATAATCAAGCGCCATTGGATGCGAAAAAAGGAAATATTGCAGTAAGTGCAGCACCCTATGGAAGTGCAAGCATTTTATTAATCAGTTATGGTTATATAAGAATGCTGGGACATGAAGGATTGAAAAAATCAACTGCCATTGCAATTTTGAATGCAAACTATATGCGTGCAAGATTGCAGAAACATTATGACATGCTTTATTTGGGCAGCAATAATACCTGTGCACATGAATTCATTGTTGATCTTCGCCCTTTCAAAAAGTCAGCAGAAATTGAAGCAGAAGATGTTGCAAAAAGATTAATGGATTATGGATTTCATGCCCCTACACTAAGCTTTCCAGTTCCTGGTACCATCATGATCGAACCAACTGAAAGTGAAGACAAGCAAGAATTGGACAGATTTTGTGATGCATTGATATCCATTAGACAAGAGATCAAATCAATTGAGGATGGAAAATTTGATAAGTTGGACAATCCACTTAAAAATGCACCTCATACTCAACATGTAATCATCAGTGAAACTTGGAATAAACCATATACAAGAGAGCAGGCCGTATTTCCTCTTCCTTATTTGAAATTGAATAAATTCTGGCCAAGCATTTCTAGGGTAAATAATACATATGGGGATAGAAATCTGGTTTGTACTTGTGAGCCAGTAAGCAGTTACGCATAGTAGGCAAAAATATTTTTAAACATGTGTAGAAATTATTGATGCTTTTATGCATTAATTGTTGTAAATTCACCATGAGCTTGCCCCTGTATTAGATATTTTTCATCTTTACAGCCAATTTATTAGAATTTTTAAAAAAACTGCTTTCTTATGGCAAGAAGCCAAGGTTTATATCGCCCAGAATTTGAAAGAGATGCCTGTGGAATTGGCTTTGTAGCCAATATCAAGGGAAACAAAAATCATCAGGTTGTATCTGATGCATTGACCATTTTAGAGAATATGGAGCACAGAGGTGCTTGTGGATGCGAAAGCAATACAGGAGATGGTGCTGGAATTTTGATTCAAATACCACATGCATTTTTCTTTGATGAGTGTTTAAAGATGGGTGTTCACCTACCCTCATATGGAAAATATGGGGTTGGATTTGTTTTCTTTCCAAAAGAAGTTCGTTTAAGAGAAGAGTGCAGAGATTTATTCAGCAGAGCTGCAGAGGAGTTGGGACTAGAAATTTTAACCTGGAGAAAAGTACCTGTTAATCCTGCAGATATTGGATTCACTGCAAGATCGGTTGAACCTGAAATGGAACAAGTTTTTATTGCCTGTCCAGATCATATCAATGACCCAATGGCTTTCGAAAGAAAGTTATTTATTCTAAGAAATTATTCAAGTCACCTTATTAACAATTCTGTGAAGAAAGATCCCATTGGATTTTACATTTCTTCACTTTCATACAAAATCATAGTTTACAAAGGTCAACTTACCAGTCATCAGGTTAGATCTTACTTCCCTGATCTCAGCAATAAAAAAGTGATCAGTGCGTTGGGATTGGTGCATTCACGTTTTGCAACCAATACCTTTCCTTCATGGAAACTAGCACAACCATTCAGGTTCATCGCACACAATGGAGAGATCAACACATTGCAAGGAAATTTAAACTGGATTAAAGCAAACGAAAAAGGATATACATCTCCATATTTCACAAAGGAGGAAATGGACATGCTCCTTCCAATTGTTTCATCTGGAAACAGTGATTCTGCAAGTCTTGATAACATGATTGAATTGTTAACCATGACAGGTCGATCATTACCACATGTAATGATGATGTTAATACCTGAGGCATGGGATGGCAACGAGCAAATGGATCCAATTAAAAAAGCATTCTATGAATATCATGCATCAATGATGGAGCCATGGGATGGTCCGGCTTCTATTTCATTTACAGACGGCAGAATGATTGGTGCAACACTCGACAGAAATGGTTTGAGACCTTCAAGATACTGTGTAACATCTGATGATCGTGTAATCATGGCATCAGAAACTGGTGCACTTCCTGTAGATCCTTCATTGATTATTGAAAAAGGGAGATTACAGCCTGGAAAGATGTTCATCGTTGACATGGAGGAAGGAAGAATTATTAGTGACGAAGAAGTGAAATCAAAAATATGTGGACAAAAACCATATGCAGACTGGTTGAATAAATACAAGATCAGATTAAATGAACTGCCTGAACCACGTGTGATGTTTACCCATTTAGAACACGATCAGGTTTTCAAATACCAAAAGGCATTTGGTTATTCTTCAGAAGATCTTGAACACCTCATTGCTCCAATGGCGTTAGATGGGAAAGAGCCCGTTGGTTCAATGGGCACAGACACACCGCTTGCAATTTTAAGTGATGAACCTCAACATTTGAGCAGTTATTTTAAACAATTGTTTGCACAAGTCACGAATCCGCCAATTGATCCGATCAGAGAGCGACTGGTGATGTCACTTGCAACATTTGTTGGCAACAATGAAAATATGTTGCAGGAAAATCCAATGAGTTGTCACACTGTTGCCCTGAAGCATCCTGTGCTTACCAATCATGATCTTGAAAAAATCAGAAGTATTGACACAGGTATTTTTCAAGCAAAAACTTTACAGTGTTATTTCAGGGCAGATGGTAATCCAGGTGCATTAAAAAGAGCACTAGACAGGATTTGCAGATATGCAGTAGATGCAGTGGAAGATGGATTTGAAGTATTGATTTTACAGGATAGAGCAATTGATTCTGAACATGCTCCTATCCCATCTTTGTTATCAACTGCAGCAATACATCATCATTTGATCAGAAAAGGATACAGAGGAAAAGTTGGCATTATAGTAGAAGCAGGTGACGTATGGGAAGTGCATCATTTCGCTTGTTTGCTCGGTTTTGGCGCAACTGCTATCAATCCATATCTAGCATTGAGTTCAATCAGAGATATGAAATTGAATGGCAAGCTTGATACTGATCTTGACACCGATCAGTTGAAAAAGAATTATATCAAAGCCGTTAATGAAGGATTGCTTAAAGTATTCTCCAAAATGGGAATTTCAACTTTACAATCATATCAGGGTGCACAAATTTTTGAAATCATTGGATTGAATAATGAAGTTGTAGATAAATATTTCACCGGTGCAGTGTCAAGAATTCAAGGAATGGGGCTGGATGAAATTGCAAAAGAGGCATTGGCAAAACATCGCTTATCATTTGCAAGAATATCATTGCCGGTTGACCGTTTACCAGTAGGTGGATTTTATCAATGGAAACGAAAAGGAGAATTTCATCTTTTCAATCCACAGACTATTCATTTATTGCAACATTCAACGAGAACTGCAGATTATGCTGCTTTCAAAAAATATTCAAAGCTTGTCAATGAGCAAGGAGAAAAAGCTTGCACATTAAGAAGTCAATTTGAATTCAATCCCGTTCGTCCTTCTATCTCAATTGACGAAGTTGAATCAGCAGAAAAAATATATAAACGTTTTGCTACTGGCGCAATGTCGTTTGGATCAATATCATGGGAGGCACATACTACATTGGCAATAGCCATGAATCGTTTGGGAGCAAAAAGTAATACAGGTGAAGGCGGAGAAGATGATATCCGATATCAACCATTAGAAAATGGTGACTCCATGAGATCATCCATCAAACAAGTTGCTTCGGCACGATTTGGTGTTACATCACAATATCTTACCGAAGCAGATGAGCTTCAAATCAAAATGGCTCAAGGTGCTAAACCAGGGGAAGGCGGACAATTACCAGGACATAAAGTGGATGATTGGATTGGAAGAGTAAGACATTCTACGCCTGGTGTAGGATTGATCTCTCCCCCACCACATCATGATATTTATTCTATTGAAGATCTTGCTCAATTGATATTTGATTTAAAAAATGCAAATAGAAAAGCAAGAATTAGCGTAAAGCTTGTTTCTAAAGCAGGAGTTGGAACGATTGCTGCAGGTGTAGCGAAAGCAAAAGCAGATGTTGTTTTAGTTTCTGGGTATGATGGCGGAACAGGCGCTTCACCATTAAGCTCAATTCGTCATGCTGGATTACCATGGGAATTAGGACTTGCAGAAGCACATCAAACATTGGTAAAAAACAAATTGAGGAGTCGCGTTGTATTGCAAACAGATGGACAGTTAAAAACAGGACGTGACATTGCCATTGCAACATTATTAGGTGCTGAAGAATGGGGAGTTGCAACAGCTGCCTTGGTCGTTGAAGGATGTATTCTCATGCGCAAATGCCACTTGAATACTTGTCCTGTTGGCGTTGCAACCCAAGATCCAGAACTGAGAAAAAGATTCAATGGCGCTGCAGACTATGTTGTGAATTTCATTCAATTCCTCACCAAAGAATTAAGAGAGTTAATGGCTGAACTTGGATACAGAACTGTTGAAGAAATGGTTGGACAAGTGGAAGCGTTGAAAGTAAGAGAGGGAATAAAACATTGGAAGTACAGCAAGTTAGATTTATCCCCTATTCTTTATAAAGAACCTGCAGATGCATATACAGGTTTATTTAAACAAGAGGAGCAAGATCATGGTATAGCATCCGTAATTGATTGGGAACTCATTGAAAAGTCAACTGCTGCAATCAATGATGGCAAAAAAGTAAAATTGGAATATCCAATCAAGAATACTGATAGAACTACTGGCACCATGTTAAGCAATGAGATTACAAAAAAGCATGGCGCAAGTGGACTCCCAGATGATAGTATCCATATAAAATTTAATGGAACAGCTGGACAAAGTTTTGGTGCATTCAATACAAAAGGAATAACACTTGAACTTGAAGGAGATGCAAATGATTATTTTGGAAAAGGATTAAGTGGAGCAAAAATGATTGTGTATCCTGACAAACATTCAAGTTTCGTTCCAGAGGAAAACATTGTAATTGGAAATGTTGCCTTTTATGGTGCCACTTCAGGAAAGGCCTTCATTAGAGGAAAAGCTGGTGAGCGATTTGCGGTAAGAAATTCTGGTGCAACAGCAGTTGTTGAAGGTGTGGGTGATCATGGCTGCGAATACATGACCGGAGGAACTGTTTTAATTCTCGGAAAAACCGGAAGAAATTTTGCTGCAGGTATGAGTGGAGGAATTGCATATATCTACGATTTGACTGGAACATTCAAAGAAAATTGCAATCTGGAGATGGTTGATTTAGAATCATTGGATATTGATGACAGCAAACTGTTAGAAAATTTGATAAAAGAACATTTTCAACATACAAGCAGTTCAGTTGCGAAATATTTATTGAGTGATTTTGAGAACCAGAAACATCATTTCGTTAAAGTGTTTCCAAGAGACTATAAAAAAGCATTGCAACAGAAAAAAACAACAACTAAGGCAACTGTCAAATAATTAAGCATGGGTAAACCAACAGGATTTTTAGAATTCACCAGGGTTAGTCCAACTAAACTTGAACCCAAAAAAAGAATTTCAAATTTTAATGAATTTGTTAAACCATTTGATGCAGCTGAGTTGAATAAACAGGCAGCAAGGTGCATGAACTGTGGTGTACCATTTTGCCACAGTGGTTGTCCGCTTGGCAATGTAATTCCCGAATTCAATGATGCTGTTTACAATGAACGTTGGGAAGAAGCTTATGAAATACTTACTTCAACAAATAATTTCCCTGAGTTTACTGGAAGAATTTGTCCTGCGCCTTGTGAAAGCGCTTGCGTGTTGGGCATCAATCAACCACCTGTAAATATTGAAGAAATTGAAAAGCATATCATTGAGATTGCTTTTGAAAAAGGAATTGCAAAACCTAAGATTCCAACAGTACGCACTGGAAAGAAAGTTGCTGTTATTGGAAGCGGTCCGGCTGGTCTAGCAGCTGCTGCACAATTAAATCAAGCAGGACATACAGTAGTAGTATTCGAAAGGGATGAAAAACCTGGAGGCTTATTACGATATGGCATACCCGATTTCAAACTTGAGAAAAAGGTAATTGACAGAAGAATTGAACTGCTAGAGCAGGAAGGCATAACATTCAAGTGCAATGCGAATGTTGGAGTGAATGTAAATATGAATGATATACTCAGAGAATTTAATGCAATTGTGCTCTCAGGAGGATCAACTGTACCGAGAGATTTGAATGTAAAGGGAAGGGAATTCAAAGGCGTGTATTATGCAATGCAGTTTTTAAAGCAACAAAACAAATTGGTTGATGGAAGAGATCCATTGGCCAACATTCAAATTGAAAGTAATATTTTAGATGAAATAGTTACCGCTAAAGGGAAAAATGTAATCGTAATTGGTGGTGGTGATACTGGAAGTGATTGTGTGGGCACATCTAACAGACAAGGAGCAAAATCAATAACGCAATTCGAGTTATTGCCCAAACCTCCAGAAAAAAGAACCGATTTCATGCCTTGGCCAACATATCCAATGGTGCTCAAAACATCATCTTCTCATGAAGAAGGATGTGAGAGACAATGGGCAGTAGCTACAAAAGAATTTATAGGAGATAAGAATGGAAACTTAATTGGAATTAAAACAGTTGAGTTGGAATGGAAAATTGAAAACGGAAGACCAGCAAATTTCATTGAAAAAGCAGGGTCTGAAAAAGTACTTGATTGTGAGTTGGTTTTGTTGGCAATGGGTTTTGTATCCCCTCAACAAGCTGGAATGCTCGATCAACTGGAAGTTGAACTTGACGAAAGAGGAAATGTTAGAGCAACAGAAAAAGAATTCAAAACAAATATCCATAAGATCTTTTCATGTGGAGACATGAGAAGAGGACAATCACTCGTTGTATGGGCAATTAGTGAAGGCAGAGAATGTGCCAGAAAGGTGGATGAGTTTCTAATGGGTGAATCACTCCTTGAGTCAAAAGACAGCAGCCTTCATCTATAATTAACTAAGTTATCCCTTCAAACACATATAATATTTTTATATGTGTTTTTTTATTAACAATAATATGTTGATTAAATTTCTATACTATTGATTTACAATGTTTTAAATTTTTAATACTCATATTAATATTTTTTATATATATTATTTTAATAGTAAATGAGGTTACTATTTTGTAGTTTTGGGATATATTTTTAAAAAATTGTAACCAAAACCCAAAAAATGAACTCAAAAACTGTTAGAGATCGGCTTCCATTCATTTTACTGATTCTCATCTCCATTGCATCCATTTTTGTACCAGTACTTCCAAATTTTGAGGACACGAAAGGTGTTTATAACGGAGCTGACATTACATGGATATTGATTTCGACTGCATTGGTATTTTTAATGACCCCCGGACTGGCATTTTTTTATGGTGGGATGGTGCATCGTAAAAACGTAATCTCTACAATGATCAAGAGTACTGTTGCTGCTGGGGTTGTAACAGTCATTTGGATTGCATTCGGATATAGCCTATGTTTTGGTGATTCCATAAATGGTTTTGTCGGCAATCCCCTCACCCATTTCTTTTTTAAGGACGTAAATAATACTGAACCATGGGGACTAGCTCCTACGATTCCTAAAACGCTATTTGCATTGTTTCAATTGATGTTTGCGATCATCACACCTGGATTGGTGGTTGGAGCATTAGCAGAAAGAGTAAGATTTACCTCATACATACTCTTCATCATATTGTTCAGCATTCTGGTATATGCACCCCTTGCACACTGGAGCTGGCATCCTGATGGATTTCTTTTTAAAATGGGAGCACTTGATTTCGCAGGCGGTACTGTTGTACATATTTCAGCTGGCTGTGCTGCCCTTGCTGGTGTGCTTGTATTGAAGCGTAGAAAAGCACATATCGAAGGCGCAGAAGTCCCACCTGCCAACGTACCATATGTACTCATTGGAACAGGGTTGTTGTGGTTTGGATGGTTTGGATTTAATGCGGGATCTGCATTGGGTGCTAATGGCTTGGCAGTATCAGCATTTGCAACTACAAATACAGCTGCTGCAGCAGCAGGATTATCATGGATGTTCTTTGATGTGATGAAAGGCAAAAAACCTTCAGTGATGGGATTCTGTATTGGTGCGGTTGTTGGTCTTGTTGCTATTACGCCAGGTGCTGGCTTTGTTGGCATACCACAGAGCATCTTTATAGGTGTAATTGCTGCAATCATTTCAAACCTAGCAGTTCATTACAAACAAAAATCAACTTTGGATGATACATTGGATGTATTTCCTTGTCATGGTGTAGGCGGAATTGTTGGTATGATTTTGACAGGCGTTTTTGCAACCAAGGCAGTTAACGGTGCAGGTAATGACGGACTACTTTACGGCAATGTTGACTTTTTCCTTACACAGTTGAAGGCTATGGCAGTTGCTGTGACCTACTCCTTTGTAGTATCATTCCTCATCTTCAAGTTTATCAACTTGATTCAGCCTTTGAGAGTGAGTGAAGAAGAGGAAGAATTAGGATTGGATCAAACACAACACGATGAAAAATATGGAAGAAATCCGAACAAAGCGTAAGGACTCTTTTAAATAAATCAAGGGTACAGCGCGGGGCAATGTTGGACTAGAACATTTGCCTTTGCCATACCCTCTTTTAGAACTAAAAACCAAAACAATGTTACGAAAACTTTGCTTAATGGCATTGGTTTGCTCAATGGCAATCAATGTATGCGCTCAAGAAAATTCAACAACACCAAAATCCTCTTCACTCAAGTTCTCAGGATCTCTAGACGGATATGTTCGACAAGATTTTGGAGAAGATTTAACCAACAATAAAACCAGCTTTACTAATAGTTACGGAAAATTTATGTTGGGTATGCTCTCTGGCAAAGCTGATTATACCTACAAAAAATTAAATGTAGTTGCAGACATCGGAATTGGCAAAAGAGCTAAAGAATTCGCATACAATGACAAAGGCATAGTTTCTGCAATAAAACAACTTTATGCATCCGTAAACTTATCCGACAATATAAAATTAACTGCTGGAACCTGGGCCACTCATGTCGGATATGAAGTGCTTGATCCAAATGTTAACCGTAATTACAGCATGTCTTACATGTTCTCATACGGGCCATTTCTACATACTGGATTAAAAGCTGATTTTACTTTTGGTAAATCTGGATTTATGATTGGTATCGCAAATCCCACAGATTACAGAAAAGCTCCAACAGGAAATAAAAAATCATTACTGGCACAATATAGTCTAGCAGTGAACGATGATATAAAAGTATATCTAAATTATGTAGGTGGTCAAAGACCTACTGATCAAGCAAAAACTCGACAAATTGATGCTGTGCTTACTTCAAAGCTGAGTGATAAGGTGAATATTGGATATAATGGTACATTTTCCGCAGTTAAAGCTGCTTCCTCAACAAAAAACGATTTTTGGTATGGGAATGCTCTATATCTCAATTATGATCCGAGGCAAACGATTGGACTTACCATGAGAACAGAATTATTCTCTGACAAAAAAAGAATTTCAGCCTTGTCAAGTGCTGCCTATGGTGGATCTATTGTGGCAACTACCATTTCTGCAAATGTAAAAGTTGGTCCGGTGATGTTGATACCAGAATTCAGATTTGAAAATTGTTCAAATAAAATCTTTCACAATAAAATTGGATCAGAAAAAAATGGAACATCCAGCCTCGTGCTAGGTGCTTACTACAAATTTTAATTAGGTTTTGGGTTATAAACAGTGTTCGAGGCGACTATCTAGTCGCCTCTTTTTTATTTCTTTCTAAAGAAAATTCGCACAGGTACACCCGAAAATTTGAAAACTTCCCTCAATTTATTTTCAAGATAATTTTTATACGGTGTTTTGATGTCATCTGGATAGTTGGTAAAGAACGCGAAACTTGGAACGGCAGTTGGAATTTGTGTAATAAATTTTATTTTGACGGAATTTCCTCTAACAACAGGTGGATGATATGCCTCAATCGCCTTGAGCATAACTTCATTGAGTTGTGAAGTGGGAATTCTCCTGTTCCGATTTTCATAAACTTGTAATGCAGTTTCGATTACCTTAAAAATTCTGGTTTTTTCTTTTGCTGATATAAATAGAATAGGAACATCTTTGAATGGCGCCAGTCGTTCTTTTAAATTCTTTTCATAGTCTTTTGCCGTATTGGTAGATTTCTCGTGTAAATCCCATTTATTTACAAGAAATACAATACCCTTCCCTTTTTTTACGGCTAATGAAAAAATATTCAAATCCTGTTGCGTTATACCCTTTTCAGCATCAATCATCATGAGACAAACGTCTGCCTCATCCATTGCCTTAATTGCACGTATCACAGAATAAAATTCAAGGTCCTCATGCACCTTGGTTTTTCTTCTTATACCAGCAGTATCTATTAAGATGAATTCCTTCTGAAATAAATTATAATGTGTATGAATGGTATCTCTAGTAGTTCCAGCTATATCACTTACAATGGTTCTTTCTGTTCCAACCATTGCATTCAACAAAGACGATTTACCAACATTTGGCTGACCGATGATGGCAAATTTTGGCAAATCTTCACTAGGAGTTTCAGCTGGTGCATCAATCAACGATGCTACATCATCGAGCAACTCACCTGTTCCACTGCCTGACATGGATGATAAAAAATATGTTTTTTCAATTCCCATTGAATAAAATTCAGTTGCATCTATCTGTCTCTCACTGTTATCAACCTTGTTCACAACTAAAAAAACAGGCTTCTTTGCACTGCGAAGCACATCAGCCATTGCCTCATCCAATGTAGTAATACCAGTGGTTACATCGCACATGAAAACAATTGCATTGGCTTCTTCTACTGCAATCATTACCTGTTGACGAATTTCTTTTTCAAAAACATCTTGACCATCTTGTACAAATCCCCCAGTATCAATTACGTTGAATGTTTTTCCATTCCACTCTGATATTCCATATTGTCGATCTCTGGTTACACCAGGCGTATCCTCTACAATTGCTTTACGCTGCTCCAGTAAGCGATTAAAGAATGTACTCTTGCCCACGTTGGGTCTTCCCACTATTGCCAATGTAAATCCCATTACTTTTTCTCCTTATTTTTTAATTGTAAGTTTATCTGTGAGAGTAATGATACAAATTCATCCTCTTCCGATAAATCTAATTTTGTTTTAACTTTTAAAAATTCATTCTCTAAGTCAGGAAATGCATTGTTTAACTGCTTAAAACTTAATTTTTTAATTTCTTTAAACTCTCCTTTATAAAAAAGATAGTATGTATCCTGTGGAACTAAAAAAGGTTTTTTAATTGCTCCAAAAAGTGAATCCCTATATCTAATAACGGATTTGTTTGACTTTAATAAGCTTAGTGTCCCTTTTTCTAACACCTGCATATATCCACTAGGAAGTCCTTTGGTTTTACTTGATAATTCAAAAAAATTATTAGTAAATACTGGCATATTCCATTTCATTATATTTTGGGAAAATTCTATGCTTTCAATCAATGAAGGATCAACTGCTTTAACTACACCCTCTTCTTCAAGTTTTACATAAAAAACCTGATTTAATTTTTCAAATCGTACATTAAATTCACCAAGCAGTTTATGATCTTTTAAATAAAGTTTTGCAGGTGCATAGCTATTATTCCAGTACAATTCACCTGGAATTGACTCCAAATCGAGTCCTCCTAATTTAGGTTTGCCATTATTGTCAAATGTAACTTCAGCTCCATTAAATCCCCTAAAATAAAGTCCATAACTTGATGAGGTAATCAATGATTCATTTTGTTGAATATTTTGTGCTGCACGCATCTGCCCGTAATTGAAATTAATCATAATTACCCCTAATGCAACCAAGAGAAATTGTTTTGTCATATTAAATGATTGACTAATAGCCATATTCCTTTAAATATAAATCATTATTGCGCCAGTCTGATCTAACTTTCACAAAGAGTTCTAAAAACACTTTTGAATCTAGAAACTTCTCCAGTTCCAAACGCGCACTAGTTCCCAGTTCTTTGATCTTTGAACCCTTTGCCCCAAGAATAATTGCCTTTTGTGATTCTCTGTGTACGATAATTTCAGCAGTGATTTTGATCAGTGTGTTTTTTTCTTCAAACCTTGAAATCATTACTGTTGTCTGATAAGGAACCTCCTCATCATATATTTCAAAAATCTTTTCACGAATGATCTCTGCGGCAAAAAATTTTGTTGGTAAATCTGTCAACTCATCTTTATCATAGTAAGCTGGTCCTTCAGGAAGCTGATCAATGATTGATTTAACTATTGAATCTATATTTTTTTTCTGTTTGGCCGAAACTGCAATAACATCATTCACGCCTTGTAAAGCTTTAATAGATGTAATTTTATCTTCTAAATCATTCCCCTTAATCAAATCGATCTTATTCACCACTACAATCAATTTCACTTTTATTTTTAAAAGATCTATGGTTTGTCTTATTTCTTCTAAAGTATCACGCGCATCAGTCATAAAAATACAAACATCTGCATCCTCCATACTCGCATGAACAGCTGACATCATTTTTTCATGCAGCTTGTATTTAGGTTCAATTACACCAGGTGTATCAGAAAATACTATTTGATAATCATCGCCCGATAGGAAAGCACGAATCCTGTGTCGGGTCGTTTGGACTTTAGAGGAAACTATAGACAGCTTCTCTCCAAGCAAAGCATTCAACAATGTACTCTTACCTGCATTAGGCTTACCAACAATATTTACAAAACCAGACTTCATCTAAGTCTTACAAAGGTAACATAGTAAAAATTGTTTTGAACATTGATCATTTTGCAGTAACTTTGCGATCCACATCGCGAAGTAGAGCAGCGGTAGCTCGTCGGGCTCATAACCCGAAGGTCGCTGGTTCGATCCCAGCCTTCGCAACAAAAAAGGCAACCATTGGTTGCCTTTTCTTTTTTTACTTCATCTCGCCTAGTTGGCTTTCTTCACCTTACTTGCCCCAGTTGAACTCACATCAACATGAGCAGGATTTCCATAATAATAAATATGACTTGCACCAGAAGCTACTGCTTGTAAGTTATTGGAAACTGAAATGGTGGAATTTGATGCTCCTGTAACCCTAATATCTGCATTTCGAACCTTTAAAGTTGAAGCTTTTAATTTACTTGCACCCGTAACAACTGCTTTTAACTCATCAACAGTTCCAGTTAGTTCAATATCGGATGCACCAGTAAACTGAACATCAAGGTCTCTACAATCTAATTTTCCCAAAAAATCACTTGCACCTGTAAATTGTATTTTTAAATCTTCTGCTTTTAATACATCAGTTACAAAAAAATCAACAGCTCCTGATGCCTTTATCGTTTCCAAACTTGGCGCAGAGATATATAATTTATAACTGGTATTCCCAGGTATCCAATTTTTGTAACTCGTCTCCAACTCCACTTTTAGAATTCCATCTGATTTTCTAACTTGAATTCTATCTCTGGCATCCTCGGAACTGGCACTGACTGCAACAGTGTGACGTGACCCAACTGAAAAATATACCTTAAACGGACCGCTAATATCAATACCATGAAAACTTCCCATATCACGAATAACGGCCATGTGATCATTAATGATCAATTTATCTTGCCCATTCACTAGCAGTCCAAAGAAAATTCCAAACAGTAATATCAATTTCTTCATCTTGATTGTTTAATACTTATACGATTTAACATGTAATTTGTTACAACATTTTATATGTTCCGAAGATAATTTTTTTGAAATTACCGGATTGTATAATTTTGTGCTGTTCCGGGGTGCTGAGGACCATCCAAGGCTGAGATAAACCCGTAGAACCTGATCAGGATAATGCCTGCGCAGGGAAGGACGTGCGAAAGCTTATCATTCCTCCCCCCCTCTTTGGCATAACCTGACTGATCACTTTTAAAACAGTCAGATATGAAAAGGAATATTTTATTTCTCGTTTTCTTTCTAGGTTATTTCACTGCAATTGGACAAAAAAAAGTATTGAATAATTTAATTCAAGAAAGTGTGGGTGACTCAGCAATTAAAAAAACAACCTTGATGCCTACTATAGAAATTCAGGGTATTCGAGCTGAACAGAAGTATCCATTTACCCAATCTATGCTCTATAAAAGCCAGATTTCAACATTCAATGTTGGTCAGGATATGCCTTTCATCATGAATCAGATTCCTGGTGCAGTTGCGAACTCTGATGCAGGAAATGGAGTGGGATATACAGGAATTCGCATAAGAGGAACAGACCCAAGCAGGATCAATTTTACTGTGAATGGCATTGCATATAATGACGCTGAATCTCAAGGAGTATTTCTTGTAAATATGCCAGATCTACTATCATCGACCAATAGTATACAAATCCAAAGAGGAGTTGGAACCAGTACAAATGGCGCAGGTGCATTTGGAGCAACTGTAAATATCCTTACCAATGAAATTAAGGAAAAAGCATATGGAGAAATCAATAATTCAATGGGTTCATTTCAAACTTTTAAAAATACTTTCAAAGCAGGGACCGGACTGATCAATAACCGATATACACTCGATGTAAGACTATCATCGATAACCAGTGATGGTTATATTGAGAGAGCAAGCAGTAATCTAAAATCATTTTATGTTTCTGCAGCAAGCATTAAAGAAAAATCTTCCTTGAGATTCAATATCATTTCTGGTAAAGAAAAAACCTATCAGGCTTGGTATGGCGTTTCGGAAGATCAGCTAAAGATTAACAGAAGATACAACGAGGCTGGGCAAAGACCTGGTAATAGTCCATATGAAAACGAAACAGATAACTATTGGCAAACACATTATCAGCTTTTCTACAATAAAAAAATAAATCAAAAATGGAATCTAAACACTACCCTCTTCACTACAACTGGAAAAGGGTATTATGAACAATATAAAAATGGTGAAGCTTTTGAGAAATACGGACTCACTGCTCCTGTGTATTCAGGCAACCCTATTTCAGAAACAGATTTGATAAGACAACTATGGCTGGATAATATTTTTTATGGAACAAATGTTTCTGTAAAACATAAAAACGAAAAGAGGGAAGTAACACTTGGAGGAAATATCAGCAATTACGATGGTAATCATTTTGGAAAAATCATTTGGGCAAATATTGGCATTCCTAAAGATTATACATGGTATGATTTAAATGCTTTAAAATCAGAGCAGTCCATCTTTGGTAAATGGATGGAAGAATTTGGGGATATTCAGCTGTTTGGTGATATCCAAATGAGAAATGTACAGTATGACATTGATGGTTTTAGGACAAACCCAACTTTGAAAATCAATCAGCAATGGCTTTTTCTAAATCCAAAAGCTGGAATACGCTATACAAAAGATAATATCAGCACATTTTTGTCGTTTGCAATGGCAAATAAAGAGCCAAACAGAGATGATTTTGAAGCCGGGAATCAGGAAATACCCAGACCCGAACGTTTGAATGATATTGAACTTGGTTTACAAAAAAATGGAAAAATATTCAGGTATGGGGTTACAGTTTACTATATGGACTATAAAGATCAATTGATATTGACTGGAAAAATCAATGATGTTGGAGCATATACCAGAACGAATATTCCAAAAAGTTACAGAGCAGGTCTTGAAATTGAAGGAGTATATTCATTTATGCCATGGCTCCAATTGAGCAGCAACCTCTCATTGAGTCAAAATAAAATCAAAGCGTTTACTGAATATTATGATGATTATGACAACGGAGGTCAAAAACTAAATATTTATAATCAATCAGACATTGCATTCTCTCCGGCACTGGTGAACAACAATATTCTAAGTACTTCACTAACTAAAAATACAGAGATAAGATGGGTTTCAAAATATGTAAGCAGACAGTATCTAGATAACACATCAAGAAAAGACAGAAGTCTCGACCCTTATTTTATAAACGATTTGCACTTAAGTCATCAATTCCAAACCAAACAAGTAAAGAATATTTCAATCACGTTTCAATTAAATAATTTGTTCGATGTACATTATTCGCCAAATGGATACACCTACAGTTATTTATACGGGGGCGAACTTATAAAAAATAATTACTACTACCCTATGGCTGGCAGAAACTGGATGCTTGCTTTAAATATTACATTATAATTATTTACAAAAAAATTAATTTCTTGATTTAATACCTTTCATTCATTTTTTCGAAGATGCAGTAATACTATGTTGCATGCATAATATATTAGCATGCAACTTATTTTCAGGATTCTTTTTTTTGTGTTATTTATTTCAAGTTGTGGAATACAACATAATATTACTTATTCATGGGCAAATAAGGATTTTCATCCTGACACTCCATTTAAAAAAGTATTTCTTGCGGCACTTGTGGCCAATCCACATGTGAGAACTCATCTGGAAGAAGAGATGGGAACCGCTGCAATAAAACAAGGATTTGGTGTAGAAAGAAGTTGGGATTATTTCCCTCCAACATTTGAAAGTAAAAATCCACCTTCGAGAGAACAGATGATTGAGAAAATAAGATCCTTGAACTGCGATCTGATATTTACCATCAATTTAGTTGACAAACGAAGTGAAACAAGATATATACCTGGTGGAATGGGATATTATGGTCCATATGCTGGATATGGTTTCTTTTTCAGAGGGTTCTATTCATATTGGTATCCTTACTTCTATGATCCGGGATATTATGTAACAGACAGATATTATTTTATGGAGGGAAATTTATTTGATGCAAAATCAGAAACCCTTATTTGGTCAGTGCAAACAAAAACAATTAATCCTTCATCCATTGAAAATTTCAGCAAGAGCTTAATTGAAACGCTCATGCAAAAGGCAATTGACGACTTAAAGTAAATTAAATTGACGATTGATCTTTCCAGGCTAACATCCCTCCGACAACATTGGTAACATTAGTAAATCCCATTGATTCCAAGATCAATGCTGCTTGTCCACTTCTATTTCCACTTCTGCAATACAAGTAAACTTCTTTTTCCTTGAGGTTTTCAATGGAATCAATTTCCCCTACCCTGATATCGCCTAGTGGCAATAAGATGCCTCCGATATTAAATTCATCATGTTCTGAAGGCTCCCTAACATCTACCAAATGTAATGACTCACCACTGTCGATTTTTGCCTTTAGCGTTGCTACATCAATTGTTTTCATGGCTATAAATGTATTAATAAATTTGTTGGTTATTTGGAGTTTCAGGAGCTAGCGGTCTTTCTGGTTTTGCAATAGACAGTTTTATGTCAACCAATTGGCCAACTCTCAAAACACTCACATTATTCTGTGCATCGTATGGTGGAGGATTTTGCCAATAGATAAACCCTGCAGTTGTGTCCACCAATCCTTCATCTAACATGATCAGTCCGGTTGAAATTCCATTGGTTTGCAACAAAAGTTTTGCTTCACCGTATGTCATTCCAAATAAATCAGGTACTGGCATTTCTGCACCACCCAATCCGGTTCCAACATATAAAGAAATCGAGGAACCCATTCTCACAGGAGAACCTGGTTTAATGGATACCCCACCCACCAGTTGATCTTTGATGGCATTTTTAGCAATATCTGGAACATAGCTGGTATCACCCAATTTTAAACCAACTGACTTTAGCTCTGAAAGTGCGTTGCGAAGACTCATCCCAATGAGATTGGGCATGGGTATAGTTGGAGGAACCGTGCGATTGATGGTCAAATAAACTACGCGATTTATTTTCACAGTTGCTTCCGGATCAGGAAACTGCTTGATAATAATATTGGGCGCTAGTGAATCAACATAAATTGAATCCTGAATAACAACCTCAAACCCCTTTTGCTCAATACTGGACTGAACATCGTCTAATTGTTTCCCTTTGACATCAGGTACAACAAGATATTCCCCATGATTGGTGATTACATTTAACATCAAAAGAAAAAACCCAACCAATAAGAATGATATACCAAAACCTGCCAGAATATTCTGCCATAATGGTCTATCGGTTATAAAGGAAAAGTTCATTTTCATTTATTTCTTTGATTGAAGTGCATCATCTACCAGCATAGAATAAAAATCTTGCAAATTTAAACCCATTGCCGCTACTTGCTGCGGAACAATACTTGCTGCGCTTTGACCGGGTACTGTATTGATCTCCAGTAAGTAAGGTTCTTGATTTTTTTCATTGTAAATAAAATCCATACGAACAACTCCTCTGCAATTGAATACTGCATAAATGCCTGATGCAGCGTATCTTACTTTTTTTGCGATCTCTTCACTGCATTGTGCAGGCGTTACCTCTGTAGATTTTCCTTGATATTTTGCTTCAAAATCAAAAAAAT
>JAFMEZ010000040.1 GCA_017856455.1 Parafilimonas sp. | reverse complement strand
GGACGAACATAGATGTAAGGGAGCTTGAGTTGATCTGCCGCCATTGCACCCCAGGATATCCCAGCAGTGGCCACACCAGCGAGCAATTCAGCGTCTGGAAACTTTTCGAATATTACATTGCACATTTCACTCTTGATAAAATCCCGTACGTAAGGGAATCCCAATACTTTTCTATTGTCACAATAAATTGGACTTTTCCATCCAGAGGCCCAAGTAAAAGGCTCTTTAGGATTCAATTTAACTGCATTAACTTGTAAGAGTTTTTCGGCAACTGTTCTTTCATTTGTCATAAAGCAAATTTGAACCAAGCGTTTGAAATAAGGAAATTAAGTTATGTACATCATTCATGAGCCAGCTGGTGAAATCGTCCTTCATTCCCTAGAAGAATTAGATAAATACTCATCTGATAAAATTGTGATTGAGGCAGCAGGAGGACTTGTTCTTAATCAAAAAGGAGAACTTTTGTTGATGTATAGAAGAGGATTATGGGATATGCCTAAAGGGAAATTAGATGAAGGGGAAACAATAGAAGAATGTGCATTACGAGAAGTTGCAGAAGAAACAGGACTTCACCAATTAGCGTTGATTAGAAAATTAAAAACAACTTATCACACCTATACTTATAAAGGTAAAAATGCACTAAAACCTTCACATTGGTTTTTAATGGAATACCAAGGCAGTGAAGTACCTATCCCTCAAACCGAAGAGGATATTACAGAGATAAGATGGGTAAATAAAAATGAAGCAAAAGAATTGATGAAAGAAGCATATGCTTCCATCAAAGAAATGGTTGAAGAATATTTTCTTATTTAGACTTTTGACTTGATAGAATTGGCTACTTGGGCAGGGAGAAACTGTGAAGCATCTCCACCATTTCTAATGATATCCCTTACAATTGTTGAAGCAACAGAAGTATATTTTGGCTCGCAGGTTAGAAAAAAAGTTTCAATGGTAGGATCTAGATTTCGATTGGCATCAGCGATTGCTTTCTCGTATTCGAAATCACTTACATATCTTATTCCTCTTAAAATATAATTTGCCCCCATTTGTTTACAAAACTCTACTGTGAGTCCTTCATAAACAGCAGAAGAAATTTTATCTTCTGACCCAAAGATTTCGTCAATCCACAATTTTCTCTGCTCTGCACTGAACATAGGAGATTTACCAACATTTGCACCAATCGCAACAATAATTTTATCGAACAATGGCATTGCGCGCTTTATAATGTCAACATGACCTAAAGTCAATGGATCAAATGTTCCAGGGAAAACACAGATTTTCTGCATGATGGGATTTTTAAGCATTTGCCTCTCTTCTACCAGAAAGTAAATATAAAACTGCCATTCTTACGGCAACACCATTTTCCACCTGATCCAAGATGATTGACTGACCACTGTCTGCCACATCTGAATCCAATTCTACACCTCGGTTAATTGGACCAGGATGCATGATGATAACATCCTTTTGAAGTGAACTTAATAAAGATTTAGTTATTCCATAAGCTCTGTTGTATTCTCTCAATGAGGAGAACAATACCTGGTTTTGCCTTTCGAGTTGAATTCTTAAAACATTTGCTACATCACACCATTCAAGTGCTTCACGAACATTGTATGTTACGTTTACGCCAAAAGAATCCTTTAAATATTTTGGTATCAAGGTAGGTGGACCAGCAACTGTGACTTCTGCACCCATTTTGGTTAATAGATAAATATTGCTCAAGGCTACTCTTGAATGCATTATATCACCAATGATTGCTACTTTCTTACCTGAGAGTCCGCCTAATTTTTCCTGAATGGATAGTGCATCCAACAAGGCCTGTGTAGGATGTTCATTGATACCATCACCAGCATTTACAATTGCTGCAGGAATATGTTGAGCCAAGAAATGTGGTGCCCCGGTAGCACTATGGCGCATAACTACCATATCGACTTTCATCGACAAGATATTATTAACGGTATCCAGCAGTGTTTCGCCTTTTGAAACTGAAGATCCACTTGTAGAAAAATTAATCGTGTCTGCACTTAGCCTTTTTTCTGCCAACTCAAAAGATATCCGGGTGCGCGTTGAATTTTCGTAAAATAAATTAACAATTGTTACATCTCTGAGGGATGGAACTTTTTTGATTGGACGCTGTAAAACTTCTTTGAATTGTTTGGCTGTATCTAAAATGAGCTGTATATCCTTCTTTTGAAGGTCTCTAATGCCAAGTAGATGTTTAGTACTAAGCTGCATTAGGATGCAAAGCTATTGTTTTCTTGTGATTAATCGAATTTTTATTTACTTCACACACTTTCATATAAAATAACCTTTTTTTCATCTCCCCAATATACTTTCACTTTCTGTGTTACAATTGAGTCAATTGATTTACCGACATAGTCTGGGTGAATCGGTAATTCCCTACTGAATTTTCTATCTACAAGAATACACAATTCTACTTTTTTAGCACGTCCATGATCCAGTAAAGCATCCATTGCAGCTCGAATTGTTCTGCCTGTATACAAAACATCATCAATTAAAATCACATTTTTGTTTTCAATTGAAAAAGGCAAATCAGTGATACTCGGAATATGTATTTGTCCACGAAAATCATCCCTATAAAAAGTAATATCAAGTTTCCCATAATTAATATTAAGTTCTGGATGAATTTCTTTGATATAATCATAAAGATAATCACTGATTACAATGCCCCTTGGCTGAATACCAATCAAGCATGTATCCTCAAATGGAAAATGGTTTTCTATCAACTCATGTGCCAACCTTTGCAAGGTGAGCCTGAGTTGCTTTTCTTCCATTATCGTATTAACTCCTGTCATATGATATTCAAAGGTATTGATTCAATTACAATTCTATTCAGCAGATAAAAATGGATATCTGTAATCTTTTGGTGGCTCAAATGTTTCTTTAACGGTTCTTACACTTAACCAGCGGTATAAATTTATTGCAGAACCAGCCTTATCATTGGTGCCTGAAGCCCTTGCTCCACCAAAAGGTTGTTGTCCAACTACTGCGCCAGTTGGCTTGTCATTGATATAAAAATTTCCTGCAGCATTTTTAAGCACTTTTGTAGCCTGAACAACTGCTTCACGATCTTGTGAAATGATTGATCCCGTCAATGCATATGGTGATGTTTGATCAACCACCTTCAACGTATCGTTGAACTTTTTCTCGTTGTATACGTGTATGGTCAATACAGGTCCGAATATTTCCTCACACATTGTAGTGTATTTAGGATCAGTTGTTTCAATAATAGTAGGCTCAACAAAATATCCCTTGGTTTTATCACATTTACCACCAACGATTATTTTAGCCTTTGGAGCTTTCTTGGCACCATCTATGTATGATTTTATTTTAGTGAATGACTTTTCATCAATTACTGCAGTAATAAAATTTCTAAAATCTTCAACAGACCCCATTTTGAAACTTTTCACACCATCCACTAATTTCTTTTTTACGATGTTGGCCAGATTAGAAGGAATATAAGCTCTTGAAGCTGCCGAACATTTTTGTCCCTGAAACTCAAATGCCCCTCTCAACAATGCCGTAACTACAACATCAGGATCCGCAGATGGATGAACCATTACAAAATCTTTACCACCAGTCTCTCCTACTATTCTTGGATATGATTTATAGGTAGAGATATTTTCCCCGATTGTTTTCCACATCTGATTAAAAACTCCAGTTGATCCTGTGAAATGAACTCCAGCAAAATCAGGATGTTTGAAACATACATCTCCCAAGGTTGGGCCATCTACATAAATCAAATTGATCACACCATCAGGCAATCCTGCTTCTTTCATTACTTTCATAAACATCTGAGCGGAATACACTTGAGTATTTGCACATTTCCAAACTACAGTATTCCCGCATAGTGCAGCTGAAGCAGGTAAATTAGCACCAATTGCAGTAAAGTTGAATGGAGTAACGGCAAGAACGAATCCTTCAAGAGGACGGTATTCAAGTCGGTTGTGGATACCAGGACTTGAAACAGGTTGTTGCTGATAAATCTCACTCAAAAAATGAACATTGAAACGGAGAAAATCAATCAATTCACAAGCACTATCAATCTCTGCTTGAAAAACAGTCTTACTTTGTCCAAGCATAGTAGTACCATTCATATATGGACGATACTTACCAGCGATTAAATCAGCAGCTTTTAAAAATATTGCAGCCCTACTTTCCCATGGCATGTTTTCCCAATTCTTTTTTGCCGACAATGCAGCGTCAATTGCCATTTTCACATGCTTGGCATCACCAACATGAAAATGCCCAAGTAAATGCTTGGTTTCATGGGGTGGACGAATTTCAATTTTATGATTGGTTTTGATTTCTTTGGAACCTATGTACATAGGAACATCAACTTTGGTTGATTTAAGTTCTTTCAAAACTTCTTTCAATCTGTTTTTTTCATTTGAACCTTGTGTATATGACAATACTGGTTCATTGATCGGTAATGGCAAACTGTAATGACCGTTGTTCATTATATCAATTTTTAATTATGAAACATTTTCTTTTTCCATCATGAGATATGCCTTGATGAAACCGTCTAATTCACCATCCATCACCGGTTGCACATTTCCAACTTCATAATCTGTGCGATGATCTTTGATCATTTTATATGGATGGAATACATAGCTCCTTATCTGGCTACCCCATTCAATCTTTTTCTTGGATGCATTATTGGCATTTTTGAGTGCCTCACGCTTTCTCATTTCTTCCTCATACAATTTACTCTTCAACATCTTCAGCGCTTTTTCTCTGTTTTCCCCCTGTGTTCTCGCCTGTTGACATTCAACAATAATTCCACTAGGAATATGCTTTAAACGCACTGCTGTTTCGACTTTATTTACATTCTGTCCGCCTTTACCGCCAGATCTGTAGAATTCCCATTCCAAGTCAGCCGGACTTACTTCAATCTCAATTGAATCATCAACCAATGGATAAACATATACAGAAGCGAACGATGTATGTCGTCTGGCATTGCTGTCAAATGGAGAGATCCTTACTAAGCGATGTACACCATTTTCGGCTTTTAAAAAACCATATGCGAATGGTCCATCAAACTGTAAAACGGCCGACTTGATTCCAGCACCATCACCATCTTGCCAATCCAATTCTGTAACCGTCCAACCCTGCTTATCGCCATACATTCTATACATTCTGACCAGCATTTCTGCCCAATCCTGACTCTCTGTACCTCCTGCACCACTGTTGACCTGTAATACTGCAGGAAGTTCATCTTCTGGTTGGTTCAATGTGCTTTTGAATTCTGATTCATCAAGCGCTTGCAAGGCCTTCTCATATGCCTGCTTTACTTCTTCCTCAGTACACTCACCTTCTTTCCAGAAATCAAACAGTATGGAGAAATCTTCAACTGCATTTGAGGTTGATTGAAATAGATTTAACCAATATTCATTCAGCTTGATATTCTTTAATATATCAGTTGCACGCTTATTATCATCCCAAAATCCGGGTGAAAGAGACTTTTGCTTGTCTTCGTTTACTTTATGTTGTCTGTTCTCGACGTCAAAGAAACCTCCTCAAGACAGCAACACGGTCTCTCATATCTTTTAAATGCTCTATTGTCATATACCACAAAGTTAATTCAAATACATCAGATCAGATTACCGGAGTTTGATACAACAATTTCCATAATTAGTTGTTTTTGATAATATTATGCAAGAGTTATATAACTTTTTGTTTTCCTGGCAGCTGTTTCCTGAAATGGGAACTTATCATTCAAATGAGAGGCCAAAATCAGGCATATACAAACTTAGTTTTCATGAAGGCACCTCCCAACTTCATTTTGAAATGAATTGGGTTGGAATAGACAATCATGCATATAACACCTCCTATCATATCACTCCAGATGGAAATAAACACCAAGTTTCGAATAACCTGATTTTTAATCAAGCCGCTTATCAATTTGAAGATCATAAAAACTTCACCATACACCTTTTTTCAAATGATGCTCCATTTGTTAGCATCAACCATGAAATTCTACACAATGGTTATCTAAAGGTTACTGAAACTAAATTTAATGAGCTTGGAGAAGAACAAGTTGATATTTCCATTTATCATAAACAACTCAGTGTTTTGCCTTATGCAGCTTCAGTAGCTGGCGCAGTTATAAAACCTACAGAAGTAGGCATGATCAAACACAAGGCACTTGCTGCAATGGAAGAACAAACCGACCTGCAGTTAAACCAAATCAGACAACAAATTGAATTGTTGGCGTCACAAGCACAAGAAATTAATCGCAGGAAAGAACTTTCCATGATGATTTATAATGCACAGCTAAACTTCACTCCGGTAATTGGAAATATTTATCATCTGTATGAAAAAAAAGATGGCAACTATTTTCTGTCAATGATTGCTCCCAGTGAGTGGAATAACCAATTGAATAATATTGCATCTGTAAAAATGTTGGCTGATCATACCTGGATTGAAATCAAATAAAAAAGCGACTTGAAGAATCAAGTCGCTTTGTATATGCTTAAAAACCAACTTTTATTTTACTTCTTCAAATTCAGCATCGGTAACATTCTCTGCATTTGTAGCGCTACCCTGTTGCTCTGCTCCAGCTTGTGGTCCTTGCTGAGCTCCTTGGGTTGCGTTATACATATCCTGACTCGCAGCCATCCAAGCATCATTTAATTCTTTTGTTGCTGCTTCAATGTTATCAAGATCCTGTTGCTTATGAACTTCTTTAAGTTTGTTCAATGCATTTTCAATAACTGATTTTTTCTCAGCTGGGATTTTATCTCCAAACTCTTTGAGCTGTTTTTCTGTTTGGAAAATCAATCCATCTGCGGCATTGATCTTTTCTACTTTTTCACGTGCCTCTTTATCGGTTGCTTCATTGGCTTTTGCTTCAGCCTTCATTTTTTCAATCTCCTCTTTGGTTAATCCGCTACCAGCTTCAATGCGAATTTTTTGCTCTTTTCCAGTACCCTTATCTTTTGCGCTCACATTCAAAATTCCGTTGGCGTCAATATCAAAAGTTACTTCAATCTGAGGCACACCTCTTGGTGCTGGAGGAATATTGTCGAGGTTAAATATGCCCAATGTTTTATTTTGATTGGCCATTGGTCTCTCACCCTGAAGAACATGAATCTGAACACCTGGTTGGTTATCCGATGCTGTTGAGAAAGTTTCAGATTTTTTGGTTGGAATGGTTGTGTTAGATGGAATCAACACCGTCATCACACCACCCATCGTTTCAATACCCAAACCAAGTGGAGTTACATCAAGCAACAACACATCTTTTACCTCCCCGGTTAATACTGCACCCTGAACGCCTGCTCCTATGGCAACAGCTTCATCAGGATTTACACTCTTATTAGGTTTTTTCCCGAAGAATTTTTCAACTATTTCCTGCACTTTTGGAATTCTAGTTGAGCCACCTACCAGAATTACTTCATCAATTTCAGAAGCTTTCATTCCAGCGTCTTTCAGTGCCTGCTCACAAGGCTTAAGACAACGCTCAAATAAATTATCTGCTATTTGCTCAAATTTTGCACGAGATAATTTCTTCACCAAGTGTTTTGGAACACCATCAATTGCAGTGATATACGGCAAATTGATTTCAGTTTCAGCAGAAGATGACAATTCAATTTTTGCCTTCTCAGCGGCTTCTTTTAAACGCTGCAATGCCATTGGGTCTTTTCTCAAATCAACATTTTCTTCCTTCTGGAACTCTTCAGCAAGCCAATCCATAATCACTTTATCAAAATCATCTCCACCAAGGTGAGTATCACCATTGGTTGACTTCACTTCAAAAACTCCATCACCCAATTCCAAAACAGAAATATCAAACGTACCGCCACCAAGATCAAATACTGCAATCTTGCTGTCGACATTCTTTTTATCAAGTCCGTATGCAAGTGCCGCAGCAGTAGGTTCGTTGATGATACGACGAACATTTAAACCTGCGATTTCACCTGCTTCTTTTGTTGCCTGACGTTGTGCGTCATTGAAGTATGCTGGTACAGTAACAACTGCCTCATTTACTTCTTGCCCCAAGTAATCTTCAGCAATCTTCTTCATTTTTTGAAGCACCATTGCACTGATTTCCTGTGGAGTATACAAACGACCATCAATATCAATCCTAACGGTATTGTTATCACCCTTTGCAACCTTATAGCTCCAGTGTTTAATTTCTTCAGTCACCTCATCATGACGACGACCCATAAATCTCTTTACACTGGTGATGGTATTGATTGGATTGGTAATAGCCTGACGTTTTGCAGGATCACCTACTTTTCTCTCTCCGTTTTTAAGAAATGCCACCACACTTGGGGTAGTCCTTCTTCCTTCATCATTTGCAATTACAACTGGCTCATTTCCTTCCATTACGGAAACACAACTGTTTGTTGTTCCGAGGTCTATTCCGATTATTTTTGCCATAATTTCTTGTTTTGATATAATTCTTGTGCAATCAGTATGCCGATAGGAAATTCAAGAAAACTTGTCATGTGTTTATACAAATAACTGACAAACAATGTGTTGTAATGTATAAATCGGCACAATTTGTCAGATTAACTGTCTGAAAAAGGCTTATTTCTGAGCAGTTGACCTGAAACTAAAATATTTCTGAGAAACATAACTGACGCCAACAACGAAGAAAGTTGTGAGAAACTTTGATGGTGTTGGATAGAATTTTAGCTTTTCGACAAAGAATTTGAGAAAAACATAGTTCAAGATTAAACTAAGACAAACGGTGAGAAAGTATCTAAATAGTTGTACCCTGCCTCTAAGATAAGATTCTTGAAAAACGATCGTTTTATTGAGGTAAAATCCAACTGGAAAACTAATAAGGAAGGCTAAAAGAAAGGAAGCGATATGTGGACTCACTGTCACAAAAGGAAGTGCAACAAATTGTTTTTGAATCACAAAATTGTAAAAAACGAAAAAAAGGAATAAATCAAACACTGTATTAGCACCTCCACAAGCTGCATACCTAAAAGTTGTTCGATCTATTATTTTATTGAAATAAGGATATACTAGATCAAGAATATATTCAATTAGTTTTTTCAACAGACTGTATTAAAACTTTAAAATATAAGTAGTATGTTTCTTTGCATAAGTTGCACCTACACCCTGATGCAGGGCTAACATCTTCGAATTGAAATCCCCAACCCAAGACAATTCCAACTCTTCATAATGACCTAGTGGCTGTACATACTCTTGAAGCTTCATGAATAAGCATGATTCAATTCCTTGATTTCTATACAATTCCTTGGTTCCCATGATCACAGCTCGCATTTTTTTATGTTTGACAGTGAACTTGTTCCAAAGAAATTTCATTTTCCCAATAATATCCAACTTGCCATTTAATCCTTTTATCAATTCATTGGTATCTGGTAAAATCATAACAAAAGCCACAGGCTCTCCAGTTGATGTATAGGCAAACCAAATCAAATTGGGATCCATTACTGGTTTAATTTTTTCAAGCGTTTCAAGTATTGTGGCATCAGTTACCTGTGTAAAATTTTCAAAATCTTTCCAGGCATCATTGTATATTTCTTTGAAATCTGAGGCAAAAGAAGAAATGTTCTTAGGATCTAGCGGTTTAAAAATATATCCATTCCTTTTCTCTACCCATTTCGCAATTTTTATGACTTTCTCTGGCATGCCTTTAGCAATCTCTATCTTATTAGAGATTTGATCATATTTTACTTTGAATCCATACTCAACGAAGAATTTTTGATAAAAAGGTGGATTGTAATTCATCCCATAATATGGATTTGTAAATCCATCGACCAGGAGTCCCCACCACATATCAGTTTCTCCAAAATTAATGGGCCCCATCATTGCCTTCATCCCATTATTCATCAACCAAGATTTAGCCTGATCAAATAATGTAAATGCTGCTTGAGGATCATCAATACATTCAAAAAATCCACATCCGCCAGTTGGGATTTCATCATTATAAGCTTTCTTATTATTGATGAATGCTGCAATCCTTCCAATGGGCTGCTCTTGATCATTCAATAAAATCCACCTGGTACATTTTCCGAAACTGAAGAAATTGTTTTTAGCAGGATTGAAAACTGACGATATATCATTAAACAAAGGACAAATCCAATTTGGATCACCCTTGTAAACAAGGAATGGCACCTCTAAAAATTGCTTTGCGGTTTTCTGATCCGCTACTTCTACTAATCTCATTGTTTGAGTTGCAAAATTACCAATAAAGCCTCAATTAAAATATGGGAATCGTACCTTTGTGTGAATCCTTAGAAAATGTTAACAGATATCATAAGAAGTAAGACAATCAAAGCCATTCAATCTATCTATGCAATTGAATTGTCTGAGAGGGATTTGCAGGTTAATTTAACCAAGCCTGAGTTTGAAGGAGATTATACGATTGTTCTTTTTTCATTGATCAAATCACTTAAAAAGAACCCCGATGAAATAGGTAACGCTATTGGTAATTATTTGGTAGAAAATGAAACTGCCTTTTTTGAATCGTATTATATCATCAAAGGATTTCTAAATATAGTACTCAAGAGTGATTTCTTACTTAAGATGCTCAACCAACATTATCAAGATCCATGTTTTGGAAAAGCAGCCATGAATGAAAAGAAAATCATGGTTGAGTATTCTTCACCCAATACCAACAAACCACTTCATCTTGGACACCTAAGAAATAATTTCTTGGGAAGAAGTATTGCTGAAATATTAAAAGCGAATGGTTATGATGTTGCAAAAACCTGTATTGTCAATGACAGAGGTGTACATATTTGTAAAAGTATGATTGCATGGAAGCGTTTTGCAAATGGAGCTACTCCATCTTCCACCAATAAAAAAGGTGATCATTTTGTTGGAGATTACTATGTGATGTTCAATGATGCTTATAAAACGGAGGTTGAAGAACTCGTCCAAAAAGGAATGAGTAAAGCAGATGCTGAAAAAGAAGCTCCAATCATGAAAGAAACGCAACAAATGTTGATTGATTGGGAAAATGGAAAACCTGAGGTGATTGAACTTTGGAAAACAATGAATCAGTGGGTTTACGATGGATTTGAAATAACATACCGTCGTATTGGATCTGATTTTGACAAGACATATTACGAAAGCAATACCTACCTGCTTGGAAAAGACACTATAGAAATGGGATTAAAAAATGATGTTTTTTTTAAGAAAGATGATGGTAGTGTTTGGATAGATTTAACTTCAGAAGGGCTGGATGAAAAGTTGGTTTTAAGAGGTGATGGCACTTCTGTTTATATAACTCAAGACATCGGACTTGCACAGCTGAAATATGATGAATTCAACATTGATCAAAGCATATATGTAGTTGGCGATGAGCAGAACTACCATTTAAAAGTGCTTCAATTGATTTGTAAAAAATTAGGACTCCCTTATGCAGATGGAATTCATCATTTATCATATGGAATGGTTGAGCTACCTACTGGTAAAATGAAGAGCCGAGAAGGAACCGTAGTAGATGCAGATGATCTGATTGATGAAATGGTTTCAATTGCAGCAGCACATACGCAAGAACTCGGTAAGGTTAAAGAATTTTCATCTACAGAATTAAAGGAGTTATATGATACAATCGGACTGGGTGCATTGAAATTCTTTTTACTGAGGGTAGATCCAAAGAAAAAAATGATTTTTAATCCAGAAGAGTCAATCGATTTCCATGGATTTACTGGTCCTTTTATTCAATATACGCATGCGCGAATTAAAAGTGTACTACGGAAAAATGAATTGGATCCATCTATGCATGATTTTAAAGAGCCTTTGCATAAAATGGAAAAAGAATTATTGATTCAATGCGAGTTATTTGAACAAACTCTAAAGCAGGCTGGTCAGTCACTTGATCCTTCAACCCTCTCCATGTATCTTTTTCAATTGGCACAATCATTCAATTCCTTCTACGCAGCACTGAGTATTTCTAATGCTGAAACAGAGCAGAAAAAACAATTGAGATTAAAAATTTCATCAATGGTAGCTACCATTTTGAAATCTGGAATGCAATTATTGGGCATCAATGTGCCTGAAAAAATGTAATCAGCTTTTCTTTTTAAAAACACAACCTGCGAGAGGCGGCAGATTGACCAATAAATATTCTTCTCCGTCCTTCTCCTTCTGCGTTTTCAATGCTCCTTCATTGATAAAATGATTCGTTCCCCAAAATTCAATTGAATCACTATTAAATAGCTCTTCCCAGACTCCTTTTTTATTCACCTTAAGAAACCAATTTTTACGTTCAACTGGAGTCATATTTAAAACAATCAGCAATTCGTCATTGGAAGTTTTACCTTTTCTTTTGAAAGAAATTACTGATTCAGCTCTGTGATCAAGATCGTGCCACTCAAATCCTTCTGGTTTGAACTGATTGTAACTTAATGCAGATTCTCTGCGCATGAGATGCAATAAGGCACTAACACATTTCTTTAAACCACTATGACAATCGTATTTTAATAAATCCCATCGCAAAGAAGTTTTATAATTCCACTCATCAGTTTGTCCAAATTCATTACCCATGAACAATAACTTTGCACCTGGATGTAAAAACATATATGTATACATCAACCTCAGGTTAGCAAATTTCTGCCATTCATCTCCTGGCATTTTGTATATCATAGGTGATTTGCCATGTACCACTTCATCATGACTAAGTGGCAACATGAAGTTTTCATCAAAATAATACATCATACTAAAAGACAGTTGATTCTGTTGATATTGTCTAAAAACAGGATCCTGCTTAAAGTATCTGAGTGTATCATGCATCCAACCCATCATCCATTTCATTCCAAAACCGAGTCCATCTGTATAAGTTGGACGAGAAACACCCGGCCAATTGGTAGCTTCTTCTGCAATTGTTTGAACACCTTTGAAATCTCGATAGACCATTTCATTCATGTTCTTAAGAAATTCAATGGCTTCAATATTTCCATTTCCTCCAAATTCATTAGGCTCCCACTCTCCTTCCTCTCTTGAATAATCTAATTTCAACATAGAAGAAACCGCGTCAACCCTCAATCCATCGGCATGAAATTTATCCAACCAAAATCTTGCATTGCTGATTAAGAATGATCTTACTTCACCGCGCTTATAATTAAATATATAGCTGTTCCAATCAGGGTGATAGCCTTTTCGCATATCGGCATATTCATAAGTATGCGTACCGTCAAACATAAAAAGTCCATGACTATCATATGGGAAATGTGAAGGAACCCAATCCAATATCACTCCGATACCTTCATTGTGAAATGCATTAATCAAGGCCATGAATTCTTCAGGATGACCAAATCTAGATGTAGGAGCATAATACCCTGTGCCCTGATAACCCCAGCTTCCATCGAATGGAAATTCCATTATGGGCATTAATTCTACGTGGGTGAATCCCATTTCTTTTACATAAGGTACCAATCGCTCTGCAATTTCCCAATATGAATAAAATGACTCTTCATCAAACGGATCGGGTTTCATCCAACTTCCGAGATGTACTTCATAAACTGAGTATGGAGCATCGAGATTATTGTGTTTTTCTCTCTCTTTCATCCACGCGGCATCATTCCAGTCAAAATCAAAATTCCAAGTGATGCTTGCGGTAAGTGGTTTCTTTTCCCAAAAATGTGCATATGGATCACCTTTTTGTATAATCTTTTGATTGAATCCGTGAATGGAATATTTATATACTTCACCTTTGTTGCAATCTGGGATAAATCCTTCCCATATACCGCTTTTATCTAAGCGAACATAAAGAGGATGAACGTTGTCTGTCCAATCATTAAAATTTCCAACGACACTGACCTGAGTTGCATTGGGAGCCCATACAGCGAAATAGGTTCCAGTTCTATCCAGTACAGTTATCTGCTTATTTCCAAAATATTGATATGCATTATATAGTGTGCCTTTTTGAAAATTTGAAATAACTTCTTCTGTAAAGAATGAATAATTCCAAACGGGTTTTGAGGTATCAACAAAATGAATTTCCTCATATTTTTTTCCATTATTCTCGCTAGCTCTATTCATTTTATTTATTTAACCACTACTTTATCTCTATCAAATGGAAAGACATAGGAGAAGTTTTTACAGATGACCCATTTAAAGTAAGTATTTCATTTTTGAGTACATCAAAAAACTTTTCTTTTCCTGTAAGTATTTCGCTGTAATTGGAAAGATCAACTACTTCATCTTTATTGGAAGTATTTACGAGACACATCAGTTTTTGTGTGTCTGAAATTCTAAAATAAGTATACACTCCATTTTTTGGAATAAATTGAACCAATCGTCCTTTAGTTATAGCTGTGCTTGATTTTCTAAAATTTGCAAGTAATTTAAAATAATCAAAAGCCTGTTGCTCATTCGCTGTCCTACCCTCTACTTTAAACTTATCAGTTTGGTCAGCTTTCC
>JAFMEZ010000013.1 GCA_017856455.1 Parafilimonas sp. | reverse complement strand
CTGGCTACCCTGCGCTTACTCCTACTAAAGATCCAAACAGATGGGAAGCAAATGAGATTCCTCGTCGTTTGAAATATTGGGAAAATGAAATCAGCTCTAACCCTGCTAACTATAAAGCTGCGGCTGATAGAATGGGTGGAGATCTATTTATGACTAAAGTATGGTGGGACGGTGGTAAATAATCACCAACCTAACTTTATAAAAAAGGCGTCCAATGGACGCCTTTTTTATTGCTTAAATTTGTATTCTTACAAGTGATATGAAGTATATGTTTAAATATTTTTTCGTCCTTCCTTTCATAATGAGTTTCTGTGTTCAATCATCAGCTCAAGAAAAATTATTTACACTGCTTGACCCTAAACAAACAGGAATAAACTTCATCAATCAAATCAGTGAGTCTGAAGGACTCAATGTATTGGCATATGAGTATTTTTTCAACGGTGCTGGTGTTGCTGTAGGAGATCTTGATAATGATGGATTAGAAGATATATTTTTTACAGCAAATATGAAACCCAATAAGCTGTACAAAAATCTTGGCAAGCTTACATTCAAAGACGTTACACCCCAAGCCGGTAAACAATTAGAAGGCAGACCTGGTCATTGGCGTACTGGTGTAACAATGGCGGATATCAATAAAGACGGACTACTAGATATATACGTATGTTATTCGGGAAAAGGTGAAGCAATTAACAGAAGAAATGAACTCTTTATCAATCTCGGTAACATGAAATTCAAAGAATCTGCCAAAGAATATGCACTTGATGATACAAGCTTCAGTACACAGGCTGCATTTTTTGATTATGATCTTGATGGTGACCTTGATATGTTCTTACTCAACCACAGCACAAAAAAGGTTGACAACCTGGAATTTGCCAAATACAGAAACCAAGTCGATGTTAATGCTGGTTGTAAAATGTTTGAAAACAAGGGGAACAAATTTGAAGATGTTTCTGATAAAGTAGGTATCAGCAGATCATCACTAACATTCGGATTGGGAATAGTAGTTGCAGATGTCAACCTTGACGGCTGGCCCGATCTCTATGTAACAAATGATTACAATGAACCAGATCACTTATACATCAATAATAAGCAAAAGGGTTTTACTGATATCGCCGATCAGGCATTAACACATATGTCGCAATTCTCAATGGGAACTGATATTGCAGATTTTAATAATGATGGGCTACCAGATATCATCACATTGGATATGTTGCCTGAAGATAATAAGCGACAAAAATCACTTCAGCTGCAAGAGAACTATGAGATTTTTGAATTGATGCAACAACAGGGTCTGCATAAACAATACATGCGCAATATGCTTCATCTCAACAATGGAGATGGTACATTTAGTGAAATTGGACAATTGGCAGGTATTTCAAAAACGGATTGGAGCTGGACGCCAATATTTGCAGACTTTGACAATGACGGTTATAAAGATTTATTCATCACAAACGGATACCTGAGAGATTATACCAACAAGGATTTTCTAAAATACTGGGGCGATTACAAAGTAAAAAAAGCCATTGACAGAGAACCTGTTCAATTAATGGAATTGATCAAAGCAATGCCATCTACAAAAATTCCAAATTATATTTTTAAAAACGATAAGCAGCTTGGATTCACTAATCAACAAATAAATTGGGGATTTGAACGACCTGTAATTTCTAGCGCTGCGGTTGCAGCTGATTTAGATAAAGATGGTGATTTAGATATTGTAATCAACAATATCAATGAAGAAGCATTTGTCTACCAAAATAATTCAACAAAAAATAAATCAAGTCACTTTATTCAAATTCAAATCAGCAACAAAGATCATTTACCCATTCAGGGAACTAAAGTATACGCCTACTCCAAAAACAATACTCAATTACAGGAACTCAGCCAGAACAGAGGCTACCTGTCTTCTGCAAGTACCATTCTACACTTTGGACTGCCTGACGATACATCAATAGATTCACTAAAAATTGTATGGCCTGGCAATAAACAAACAATGTACTATCAATTAAAGATAGATCAGAGAATAAATATTGAATACTCAATTAAAAATTTACAGACAATTGTAAAAAGAGAAAATGATAAATCTGTATTTACAAAAATTCCATCTCCTATTGTATATCAACACAAAAGTTTCAATGAAAATGATTTTAAGCGTCAGCCTTTGATGCTTACCATGTACTCTAATACCGGTCCAATTTTAGCGAAAGCAGATGTGAATAAAGATGGACTAGAAGATTTATTTATTAGTGGTAATGCAGAGTCGCCAGGAAAAATATGGATTCAATCAACGGATGGAAGATTTAATCCCATCCCTAACTTACAAATTGTCAATGAAGAAGAAAGTGCTGTAGCAGCTGCATTATTTGAGGACTTTAATAACGATCAATGGCCAGATTTGTATGTAGCAAAAGGCGGATACTCTATTTGGATGCCCAATACAACAGCATTACAAGATGAATTATACATCAACAATGGTAAAGGATCTTTTATCGATGCTTCAAAAAATTTACCTAACCTTTCAAGTTCATCTAAATCATGTGTTCGCTCAGCTGATATTGATGGTGATGGTGATAAAGATTTATTTATTGGAGGAAGAATCATCCCAGGCAGATACCCAGTAACTCCTGAATCATATTTACTCATCAATGATGGCAAAGGAAACTTTACCAGAAAAAAAACTGCATTTGATCTGATAGGAATGGTAACTGATGCGCAATGGATAGACCTTAATAACGATAAAAAACTTGATATCATATTAGTTGGTGAATGGATGCCCATTAAAATATATATCAATACTGTAAATGGTTTTGAAGATGCAACAGATGAATTTATTCCTGATACCCCAAGTGGACTATGGTCGTCATTGATTGTAAAAGATTTAAATGATGATGGGAAAGCTGACTTGATCTTGGGCAATATAGGGAGTAATACACCTTTCAAATTTTCTAAAAATGAACCAGGTACACTGATCTATGCTGATTTTGATGGGAATGGCTCAATTGATCCATTTTTTAATTTTTATGTTCAAGGTATTTCATATCCATACGTTAGCAGAGATGAACTTAATGACCAGATTTATGCAATGCGCAGAAAATTCCTCAACTATAATCAATATGCCTCAGCTACTATGTATGATATTTTTAGCAAAGACGATCTAAAACAATCCATTACCTTAACTGCTACAGAACAAAAAACCATTACTCTTATTCAAAAAGACGGAAAATTTGTTTTGAAACAAAATCTGCCAATGGAGACACAATTCTCAATGAATCGGGTTATACTTTCGGATGATTTTGATAAGGATGGTAATGAAGAAATTCTTTTGCTTGGAAACCAGACTGCTAACCGCCTAAAGATGGGAGCAATTCAGGCAAATAAAGGAATGCTGTTAAAACAAAGGGCTGGTCAATCATTTGAGTATGTCGACCAAGTAAAGAGTGGATTGAATATTCAGGGAGATGTAAAATCTGCCTTAACTTTGAAAGTAAATGGAAAAAGAGTTTTACTCATTGGCGCCTCAGATCAACCGCTTCAAGCATACAGTTACTAATGTTTTTTTGATTCTCCCCCTGTTATTGCTCTTATCAATAAATCAGGGTTTTGCACAAGCAAGAGAAGAAAAACTCAAGCCCTATGTAAAAGATGCTGTATTTGCATTGTCTAAAGTAATGATGCACGATGTAGTATCACCAGTAATTGCAAGCAGATATTACATGTATTGTACATTAGGCTCGAATGCAATTTTATCTTTCAATGGAAAAAATTTAATTCACCCGAGTAAATATATAGTTCACTTATCAGACTCCATCGGAAAGAACAGTTTAAAAGATCCATCTCTAGCAGCACTATTTTCAATTTATGAATCAGGAATTTCAATTTTACCATCTGGCTTAGATATTGTAAGCGAATACCAAATGGTGAAACAAAAAGTAAGATCCATAGGATATTCAGATGAAGAAATTTCAGAAGCAAGCATACTAGCCGCACAGGTGGCAAAAGATATTACAAAATATGCTACAAAAGACGGCTATAGCAAGCTCAGTGCTTTTCAGAAATACAGGCCGAAAAGAAAAGATGGTTACTGGTTTCCTACTCCACCAGCTTATATGGATGCTGTTGATCCCTATTGGAAAACCATGAGAACCATGATAATTGATTCATCTAATCAATTCCTATGCGCCGCACCAATACCATTTGATACTTCTTCGGGGAGTAAATTCCACGCGCTGGCCGCAGAGGTTTATTATTTAGGTAAAAACCTATCCACTGAACAAAAAGAAATTGCAGCTTTTTGGGACTGTAACCCATTTGTTGTTGCAACATCCGGACATATGAGTCTCGGATTTAAAAAAATCAGTCCAGGTGGACATTGGATGAATATAACATCAATTGCTTCCCTTGCTCATAACATCTCTTTTCGAAAAATGATTCAAGCATTATCGATCGAGGCCATCACACTATATGATGGATTTATTGTATGCTGGAATGAAAAATACAGAACTGATCGAGCAAGGCCAGAAACAATCATCAATAAATTTATAGACTTGAAATGGCAACCACTATTGCAAACACCTCCATTCCCAGAATATACATCAGGCCATTCAGTGATTTCAACTGCATCTGCTGAAGTTTTATCTTTTTTAATCGGAGATAATATTTCATTTGTAGATGACTCTGAAGTAATATTTGAGTTGGCTCCAAGAAAATTCCAGTCATTCCGACAAGCTGCTATTGAAGCATCCATTTCCAGACTGTATGGCGGAATACATTATAGAGATGGTATTGAAAATGGACAAGAACAAGGGAAAAAAGTAGGTAACTATATCATTAAGAAATTAGTAAACGCAGGAGTCAATTAATAGCAGGATGTACCATTATTTTTTCTGATTACTCTTTCCGAAAAAATGAGCAAATAACATCACCAAGTCTGCAGATCCATCCATTGTAGGCTCATTAGTAGAATAGTCGGCAAAATCATCCCAATATTTTATATGTGCAGGTTGCAGGTGTGCAAATTCGTCCGGTTCATTTAACCTGATCGCTAGCATTTTATCATGAATACTTGACCAAAGAGGTCCATCTACCAAGCTACCTGGAACAACTTGTTTATTTAAAATCCAAAATGGCATATGTACATCTAATGGAAATTCTCCTTTTTCTGGAATTCCTGTAATCATACTGGTTCCCCATGGATTGAGTCCCAATAACCAATTCACATGATCCTGCAATAATTCACTAAATCTTTTATCTCCAGTCATTTTTTCATAAAGCATGGCTTGGGTAGAAACAGCGGCTGCCAAATTATTTGAACACCAAATAAATAAATGACCGACTCCATATGGATTAACTGATCCCTTCTTTAAAATATTCTCAAGGTTGTGTTTATAATAGTTTGCCAATTTAACTTTTGTCGTAGGATCAGATACTCTCCATAGCGCATAATGACCTACGTTTACATAAGGATACATCTCATAATGCATGGATGAATCCATTTCCATCCAAGAAACTGTATTGATTACATTAGCATAGTGCAATGCATCATTGAGATATTGTTTATTTTTTGTAGCGAGATAGAGTTCTGCAGCAGCCCATTCCATATCATCAGCCCATGTTCTTTCATTATAACGATAGGGAGCACCATAACTGTTCCCCTGCTGAAATCCCTCTAATTGCTTACCCATTTGATAAAGCTCAATGGCATCTTTCAAACATTGTTGTGAGAACGCATTTTCACCAGGAATGGTTTTCCAGATCCTGTAACCCATTGCCATTGCAGCAGCAGATCGTCCAGCTACATTTGAAACACCCGTAGCCTCACTTTTATAATTACCGAGTCCCTGTGGCTTGCCATTGGCAAAATAAGCAGCACGGTATTTGTTTACACCCCAGCCATAATTTGCAGGATCCTCATGAGGCATTTTAAATCCTAGGTGATCTCTATCGTCTGCGACTTGATGAATCAACTCATTTTTTGTGGGATGCAATTTGTGAATCCAGTCTAAACCCCACCTGGCTTCATCTAAAACATCAGGAATACCATTGGGCTGAGGCAAACCTAGATCATTTACTTTATCAGCAAATGCGGTTGGATTCCATTCATATGCCATCATCATTCTTGCAGTTGCATTACTTCCAGTAATCAAATATTTTAACTGATCACCTGCATCATGCCATCCACCAGTAGCATCTACATAAGAAGAATCCGGACGGTTTCCATAGAAACTTCTTCCATCTAAAGCATGGCAAACTTCATTGGTAAAGGGGTTGAACCCACAACGTTGTGTTTGCATAAAGCTCACAATAGATTCTTGAATGGCTGGATAATTACCAATAACAAACTTTGAAGATTGAATAGTTTTATCGGTATTTGAAATAAAATAAGATCCTTTTTGATTGACTTCATCAAATCTACACTCATAATAATATTGAAATGGGGGCCAATTTTCTTTTTGCAATACAATCAATTTGAACTGCTTTACGATTTCATTTTTATCGTTATAAAGTATAAACTGCTGATCTAATGGCTTTTTGGATAATATCAACACCTTTTTAGGTTGATTTATACCATATCCAATCAAGTTAACTCTAACAAATACATCTTGTGAGTTTACCTTTTCTACAAGAATGAAGAATAAAAGAAAAATAATCTTTCTCATGAAAATATTTTGGTAGTTGAATATAAATAGAACGAGTGAATTAATTACCTTAAAGTAAATTTTTATTGTATGCATTTACGTAAAACAAGTATTCTACTCCTTTCATTTATTCTTTTTTCTTGTGTGCAAATTTTTGCATTCCCGAAATTACCTAAAGAAGTTAGGGGTTTTTGTATTGCAGCTCCTCAGTACAATGACGTTGAAACATTTATCCAATTCATCGATAATGAATTGGCAACGCGTAAAGTAAATGTTTTAATACTTCGTATAGATTACAACTATCAATATACATCTCATCCAGAACTGGTAACTACACAGAAAAGACTTGGTGACAATAATAACATCGCAGCGTTATCGCTTACCGAAATGAAAAAAATTGTTGCTGCTTGCAAAAAGCACAATATTATACTGGTACCACAAGTAAATTTATTTGGACATCAATCATGGGCTACTACTACTAGTCCACTGTTAAAAAAATATCCTCAATTTGACGAAACACCCTGGGTCAGAATGCCAGAGAATTATAAATGGCCAAATGCTGACGAATTGTATTGTAAAAGTTATTGTCCGCTGCACCCGGAAGTACATAAAATTGTCTTTGAATTGGTGGATGAAATCATGGAAGTATGTGAAACCAAACATTTTCATGCGGGGATGGATGAAGTATTCTATATCGGCATGAATGGCTGTACCAGATGTGCAGGATTAGATCGATCTAAATTATTTGCGGATGAAGTAAATAAAATAAATGATCATGTTAATGCAAAAGATGGCAGACTCTGGATATGGGGAGACAGAATGATCGATGGACAAGAAACAAAACTGGGAATGTGGGAAGGAAGCACCAATGATACTTACAGATCAATAGACATGATTAATAAAAATGTTGTGATCAATGATTGGCATTATGAATCTTCTCCAAAAACAGCTGAAATGTTTGCGAAGAAAGGTTTTGATGTTATGATGTGCCCATGGCGCAAAGCGGATATTGCAAAACAACAAGTGGCCGACTATAATGCATTTAAGGCATCTTCCTCAGGTAAGGCAAAAAAACATTATAGAGGTTTTATTCAAACAGTATGGACCAGCGCAGATAATTTTCTTCAATATCTGAATGGAACAAAAAAAGAAGAAAAATTCTCAACAGTTGAATGTTTTAAAACACTGATGAGTGAGCTGAATGATAATTAAAGGTATTGTAATTTTTAATTCCATTGTATTGCAAAATATACTGCAGGTCTTTTCGCTTTATTGGTGATATTATGGGGAATCATTGATTCAACCCAGGCAGCGTCTCCAGTAATGATTCGTTGTCTTTTATCCCCCAAAACCATTTCACCCTCACCATCTATCATTAGAATAATCTCTTCATTGGTATGAGTATGAGGGGGATGACTACTTATACCCGGATTCAAAGATGTGATATGAATATCGAATCTATTGGTCATGATAGTTTTTCTATCAAACAACTGACGAACCCCACCTCGATCATGTGGACGATACTCCATATCATACCAATCCATCATAAATGAGTCACCTGCACTTATACCTTGTTCTCGATTAGGCTGTGATGCATACATTCGCATTTCATATAATTCAACTTCTTCCTTTCTGAGGTTTTTAAATATAATCTCATCCCCTGGCAATACAAATACAACTGATCCTTTATCAAGTATTTTTGATACTCCATTTAATTGAGACTCAATTGGCCCGGTTTTCACGATAAAGAATAATTCATCCCCCTCGCCTCTCTCTTTATAAATGATCTTCTTTCCTGGTTTAATTGTTATACCATTCAATGAATGTTTAGATAAAATTTTTCCAGAACCGTTAAATAAATTTATACTTGTTCCAAAATTTGATTTTACAACAGGTGCAGATATCCAATTATGAACATTTGATACCAGTGGTGTTTCTTGTGCCATAATATCAAGACAGGCCAAGAAACAAATAACATATAGTAAATACTTCATCATAATACTTTTTAAAATTTATTTTTAATCTTTACCGGTATATTTCATCATTATATCAACTTGTTTGTCATCACCAAGTTGAAAAATATGCTGATCAAATGGGACAAAACCATTTTTTGAATAAAAATGAATTGCTTTATGGTTTTTCTCCCAAACTCCTAACCAGACAAAATCATATCGACCAACTTCAAATTGATTAATAGCTTTTTTAAACAAAAGTTGACCTATGTATTTGCCTTGATGTGATGCACGTACATAAATTCTCTCTATCTCTAGAGTGTTTTTGTCTTTTAATTCAGACTGTGCTTCACCTTGGTTTAATTTCAAATAACCAATAACCTCCCAAGCATTTTTTGCAAAATAAAATTCAGTACCAGCATTTGATAACTCATTCATCAATTGTGCTGCAGAGAATTTATTTTCTACATAGTCTTTCATGTTTTCTGGTGAATTGTCTTTTGCAAAAGTTTCCACAAAAGTAGATTGACTAATTTCTTGCAAAAGATGGATATCGTTTACCCCAACACGCTCTATAGAAATATCCTCTGTCATTTATTAGAAATTAATTTAGTTCAACAGGGCCAGTATTAAATATAATTATCACCAATTTATGAATTAATTTGCAAGCACTAAGCAGAAGAAATGATATTAAAATCAATCAAATACTGGTATAATAATCAATGGAAAGCATTACGTTTTAATTTAAGTGCAAATAATAATATTTTCTTCATTGGCTTCTATAAATACCTCTATAATCCGGGTAAGGGAAGATTAAGCTCTTTTCTTGATGAATATTCAAAAAAATTTAAAGGTGATTTTACGGTCATTCAAATTGGTGCCAATGATGGCATTACGCATGATCCTATTCATAAGTTTATCAAGAGAGATCAATGGAATGGTGTTTTGCTGGAACCGCAGTCAGATGTATTCAATACATTTCTAAAGAAGATCTATGCAAAAAACAAAGGCATACATTGCGTCTGCGCTGCCATTGGCTATCAAGATGGAAAACAACCTATTTATAAGATTGGATTTTCAAACATGCGTTGGGCAACTGGACTAGCATCGTTTTCAAAAGAAAAAATTGAACAGGCATTTGAAAATGGTATAGTATCTTATAACTGCACACAATATAGAATAGATATACCTGAAGATAAAAATAAATGGATTAGTGAAGAGGCAGTAGAAGTGATTTCTCCAGAATCCTTAATTAGAAGATACAGCTTAAATAAAATTGATCTTTTACAAATTGATGCCGAGGGATTTGACCTCGAAGTAATTAAAATGTTCGAAATTGAAAAATCCAAACCAAAAGCGATTGTTTTTGAAAATGTGGGACTCCTTTCAGATGATTACAACACTTGTTTAGCATTATTACATAGCAATGATTACGTTACCAGAAAATTTGGTCCGAATACCTTGGCTTTAAAAAAACCACTCGGTGAGTTTCAAAAATATTTTGATCGATGAGCGCTGAAAAGGTAAGTGTAGTAATTCCTTGCTACAATCAAGGAAATTTCTTGAATGCAACTATAGCCTCAGTGTTATCCTCTACACACAAGAATATCGAAATCATTATTATCAATGATGGATCAACAGATAATTCGCTTGAAGTTGCTCATGCCATCAAACAAAAATATCCAGAAATCATAGTGATTGATCAACAAAATGGAGGAGTTTCAAAAGCAAGAAATACTGGGATAAATATTGCTTCAGGAAAATTTATTCTTCCGCTTGATGGTGACGACTTAATCAGTCAAGATTATATAGCATTGGCAGTAAAAACATTCAATTCAGACGACAATATAAAAGTGGTCTACTCAAAGGCTGTAAAATTCAATGAGAAAGGACAAAAGAAATGGAAGCTTAAATCATTCAGCTTAAAAAAACTTGCTACTGATAACATGATTTTTGTTTCAGCACTATTTAAAAAATCGGATGCATTAGCCGTTAGTGGATTTTCAGAAGACATGACCATGGGAAGAGAAGATTGGGAGTTCTGGATCAAGATGCTGAAAAATGGTGGTAGCGTTGTGCAACTACCAATCATTGGATTTTACTACAGACTATCGCCTAATAGCAAGAGAAAAAGAACGGGTACAAAAGAAAAGAAAATTGAAAGAATCAAATATTTGAATAATAAACATGCTGAATTTTTCGAAAGATATATAAATGGACCTTTGCGAATCAATAGAAGCTGGTCGTCTTTATATAACAAGACACTAAAAATATTCGGTAGGTTATAATCAAATTTTATCCAGCCCCTTCCAAAACTTCAAGAAGTAATATTTAATTGGGTTTTTATATTTTAACGCTTTCCATGGCCTACTTCCATGAGGCTGGTGAAATACAGTTGTATCCATCAATACGATATTTTCAAATCCCATGGAAATAGCCTGATGTGAGATAAAAACATCATACCAATTTTTATTCTGATCTAATGTTGTAAAATCAAATGACTGTAAAAAACGATTTGAAATTAAGGTGCAACAAAAACTCAAACTACGTTTGGTTTTTACCACCCTGCCTTCCACTCCTTTAAATTTTAGGTATGGAAAATTAACTTCCCCATTTTGATCCACTGTGATTGCACCAATCAATCCGGCATTGGGATTTTCATGCAGCGTATTCAGTAAGGCTGAAAAAGTATTCTTCTTTACAATTACATCCGACTCAACGATAATCAATGGCAGTTGTTGATCTAAAGCTCTTTGCTGTGCCTTTTCCAATACCAATTTATAATTAGGGGAAGGATGATCCGTCAAATCCCTTAAATGAATCAATGCATACCCTAATTCAGCCTGATACTTTTTAAGTTGAGCTACGGTATCCTCATTACTAAAATCGTCAAAAATGACATGGCTGACCTTTATATCAGATATAGCGATTGAACGGGCAGTTGATATTGTAGTTTCAATTGAATCCTTTACGGGAGTAATCACTAAAGCTGCAGACTGATTCATCAAAATTTCTTAGATACAAAGATAAATTGATATCAATAAGCGATTGAACAAATCGCAGTTTTTTATTACCTTGATCTGATAAATCAATGATATGCGCAAATTTTTCCTTTTTCTTTTAATGGTTTTACCAGCAATATTGTCGGCACAACAAAAGGCAAACTACCAGCTTGCATCAAGATTCTCTCCAAAGAAACTTGACAAGATGATTTTTTCACTCTCTGTAGATCCACACTGGCTTAAACAATCAAACCGTTTTTGGTATACATATGAAACAAGTGAAGGGAAAAACTGGTATATCGTAGATCCAATGAAAATGGAGAAAAAGCCAATGTTTAACAGAGATAAAATGGCGGCAGAACTCACAAAAATCATCAGGGATCCTTTTGATGGCCAACACCTGCCAATTGATTCAGTAAAATTTATTAAAGACGAAAACTGGATCCAGTTTGAAGTAAAAAGTACCGTTGATATAATTAAGGATGAAGAAAAAAGCAAAGGTGACAAGGCTGAAAAAACTAAAAAAGTATTCTATTTCGAATACAACCTTCTAAATGAACAACTCAATGAATTGGTAAATTTTAAAAAACCAAAAAGAAAACCAAATTGGGCAAATGTATCTCCCGATCAATCTTTCATTGTATTTGGAAGAAATTACAACCTATTCTACATGGATAAAGCCAACTACGAAAAGGCTTTGCTCAAAGAAGATGATTCTACCATCGTTGAACATGCATTAACGAATGATGGTATTCAATATTTTAGCTGGCACAGTGAAAGCAGCTATGGAGGCGGTGGTGAAACCAATGTTGACATTGAAAAAAATAAAAATAAGCGCAAGCCAGTTTTTGGATATTGGAGTGAGGACGGAAAGAAATTTGCTTTAGTGAAAGTTGACAACAGGAAAGTTAAAGACCTATGGGTTATTAATAGTATTGCAGACCCAAGACCAACACTTGAAACTTATAAATATTGGATGCCAGGAGAAAAAGATGCACCAGTTGACCATCTTATGGTATTGGATATTAATTCAAAACAATACAAAGAAATTGATATTGCTCAATTTAAAAATCAAGATATCGCGATTTACAATAAGAATCTTCCTGTGAATACAAGAGATGATGATTACCGTCCAAGTATTTGGCTTGGTAACAACAATGAAATATACATGAGTAGAACGAGCCGTGATTTAAAACGTATTGATCAATGTATTGTAAATATCAATACAGGAGTTGTAAAAGCGATTGTTGAAGAAAGACTTAATACATATGTAGAAGTAAGAAAACCAGGATTGATAAAAAATGGAGAAGAATTGATTGAATGGAGTGAAAGAGATGGATGGGCTCATTTGTACCTGTATGATAAAAATGGTAACCTAAAAAATCAGATTACTCAAGGCCCTTGGCATGTTGAAGATATTGTTAGCATTGACGAAGAAAAAAGGATTGTTTATTTCTCTGCAAATGGAAGGGAGCAAATTAATGGGAATACAAAGGAAGATCCCTATTATCTCCATTTGTACAGAGTAAATTTTGATGGAAGTGGATTGCAACTCCTGAATCCTGGAAACTTTGATCATAGCTTTAGCATCAACGATAAGAGAACATTCTTTGTAAATAACAGCTCTCGTGTAAACAGCACACCTGTTTCATCTTTATATAGTGGTGATGGGAAAAAAATAATGGATCTCGAAACAGCTGATTTGACAAATCTTTATGCTGCAGGTTATAAATTTCCTGAAACATTCAAACTAAAAGCTGACGACGGCATCACGGATATTTATGGTGTAATGTATAAACCATATGACTTTGACTCAACCAAGAAATATCCCATCATCGAATATGTCTACCCTGGACCCCAAACCGAATCTGTTAATAAAAGTTTCAGTAAGGGAATGGACAGAATCGATCGATTGGCTCAACTGGGATTTGTAGTGGTAACATTGGGAAATAGAGGTGGGCATCCATCAAGAAGTAAATGGTATCATAATTATGGTTATGGGAATCTTCGTGATTATGGATTGGCAGATAAAAAAGTTGCAATAGAGCAATTGGCAGATAAATACAATTACATAGATAGAGAAAAAGTTGGTATACATGGACACAGTGGTGGTGGTTTCATGAGTACAGCAGCAATGTTAGTTTATCCTGATGTATTTAAAGTTGCTGTAAGCAATGCGGGTAATCACGACAACAGCGTATACAACAGATGGTGGAGTGAAAAACACAATGGAGTGAAAGAAAATATTTCTGAAAAAGGAGATACTACTTTCTCCTATATGATTGATAAAAATCCTGATATCGCTAAAAATCTAAAAGGAAAATTATTATTGATTCATGGTGAAATTGATAACAATGTACACCCGGCAAATACAATACGTGTTGTGAATGCATTGATAAAAGCGAATAAACGCTTTGATATGCTTATTTTACCTACTCAACGTCATGGATTTGGCGACATGAATGAATATTGGTTCTGGAGAACAGCAGATTACTTCTCTAAATACCTATTAGGCGATCATACTGAACGTCAGGTTGATATAGAAGAATTAAATAGGGAAATTGAAAGAAAAAAATAAGTAATCAATCCTGCATTCCTTTCCCTTTAAGAATTGAAGAAACATATTTTTCAATTCTAGTTTTTCGTGTTTGGGATTGCTTTGCCTGAGAGAAGTAAATATGATATCCTCGCTGCCGACCAGGTGTCAAGGATTCAAAAGCTTTTTTTAAAGTTGGATTAACCTTGAACGCATCCAATAGTTCAGGGATAATGTCAATTGGCTTTTGTACAACTTCAACTTTTGTTCCCAGCTTTTCAACCTGAATTGCCTCTTTTATCAACAACTTCAATGAAGGAATAGATTTTTGTACGTCAGCTAGATTTGTAAATCGAGCCTGACGTGCAATATTTGAGTGCTCCCCTGCTTTTGATAGTATTTGTTTTTCATCCTTCAATAAAGAGCCTTTGAAAAACATCAATGCACAATATGATTTAAAAGATTGAATCATGATAACATTTTTCCCTTCAAATGTATAACATGGAGATCCCCACTTTGACTCTTCTTTTAGTGTTGTTGCATTGAGCAATGCTCTAAAAATAAGCAACTCATCCTTCCACTTTAAAACTTTACACTTAGGTGTAGCATATAAAGAACATCTGCCACAACCTTTAGTGAAATAAGAATTTACATCTTTATTCAAAAGAATGATATTATTTTATTTACGATTGATTTGAGTAGTAAACGTACTTTCAAATATCTTATCTGCATTGTTTGCTTCAAACCCTTCTCTTAAATGCTCTCTCTTTCTCTCGTGCTCAGGTAAATGTGCAAACTCAGGCAATACTCTTCTCTCTGCAAATTCCACATAGCTACCTGCGATATGATGTTTTTCTTCATTGGCAAAATTCGCTTCAAGGACCTGCGCTACCGTTGAACTTTGAAGCAGGAGTCCGTCTGGACTAACTTTAATCTTTCCGCCAGCATCATTTAGTTTGATGCCATTTTTCTCTAAAAAAGCATTGAACTGGGTGAGCTGATTAAACCCGTCTTTTAGATAGTGCACACTGATTGTATAGTGATTCAAATAGTACCTGTTGTAAATAACCCATGCAGCATATTCCGATTCATTCAATAATTGCAGATAATCAGACAATGTTGGAATACGCCATAATGACTGATGAAGAAATGCCCCTACGATATGAGGATCATTGAGATTGATATTATCAACCGGATCCGATGTTACTTCATTGGTATAAGATTGAATAATGTTTTGCGCCTCAGGTGAGAGCTTTTCAACTCTTAGTTCACTGATAAATATTCGTGGAAACTCCTCTGCTGGTGGTGCATACCAATACGCATCAAGTTTTTTTGATTCAAAAACATAGTGATCTTTTTTTGTATACCCATAATAGAGAAATATCTTTTCGAGAGATGCAATGCCCAGATGGGGTACACCCATGGTTCTGAAAGCAATATGATCATTACTGATTTCACTGGCATCCTGCACAACTCCTTCGCCAATCAAATCTTTCACAATTTTACTTACATCTGGCACACGTTCTGCGTATTTAGACATCAGTGCGTCCATCACAATAGATAGTTCATTCAGCTTATTTCCCATACCATGAAAATACAACATCCAATTTTTAGAATCTTGATAGATTAGAGTAATTTTATACTTAGCCAAACAATAACTGCACTTTAGATATCATGAATAATACATACAGCATTGATTTTGAATTTCGTTGGAGTGATGTTGATGCCAATCAACATGTGATGCACTCAAAATATTATGAAGCAGCAGCCCACTGTAGGATGAATTTTTTGAAAGAACATGGGGTAACCATAGAAGTGCTGAGAGAGGCTAAAGTGGGACCAATTCTTTTTCGGGAGGAGTGTATATTCAGAAAAGAATTGGCAGGAGGTGAGATTGTAAATGTAACTTTTCAGTTGACAAAAGCAAAACGGGATGGTAGCCGTTTTAGTGCTTTACATGAGTTTCTAAAAAAAGACGGTACACTTGCTGCTACGTTAAATGTAGACCTGGCTTGGATTGATGTGATCAGAAGAAAATTAACCACCCCACCTCAAAAAGCCATGGAGATGATGGATCAATCACCTAAGCATACTGATTTTATTTACCTCGATTAAAAAGATAATCATGAAATTTTTTCACGCTATAATCCTGATTTTTCTTATCAGTCCTTTGTTTTCAAGAGCTCAACAACTTAGTTCTATAGAGAATAAAGTTGTCGCATATATTGACGAGCATTTACCTGCTGCGATAGAGTTATTAAAACAAACAACCAATATCAATAGCGGTACATTAAATACAGAAGGAGTAAAAAAAGTTGGAGAACTATTCGGAAAAGAGCTTGAGAAAGCTGGATTTAAAACCACCTGGATCAGTTTACCGGATTCTTTGAAGCGAGCAGGACATTTAGTTGCAACAAGAACAGGCAACAAAGGGAAAAAGATATTCATCATTGGCCACTTAGACACTGTTTTTGAACCCGATATGCCTTCAAATCCATTCAGGATGTTGAATGAGTCAACTGCAACCGGACAAGGTGTAAATGATATGAAAGGCGGTGATGTTATTACAATACTTGCCCTACAAGCATTGAACCAATATGGATTGTTGGAAGGATCAGATATCACAGTTTATTTTACAGGTGATGAAGAAAGAGCGGGTCATCCAGTTGAAGTAAGCAGAGCAGATTTTATTGAACGTGCAAAACGTTGCGATGTAGCACTTGGATTTGAAGGAGCATCAAGTACAAATATTGTAGCAACAGCTAGAAGAGGCGCAAGCAGTTGGCTGCTTGAAGTATTTAGTAAACAAGGTCATTCATCTGGCATTTTTAGCGACTACAGTGGCTATGGAGCTATTTATGAAGCATCAAGAATTATCAATGAATTCAGAACAACATTGAGCTCAGAGAAGTACTTGACTTTTAATCCTGGTATGATAGTTGGCGGAGCAGAGGTAAATTATTTTGAGAATAAAGCTGCTGCAAATGTCATTGGAAAAGATAACATCATTTCTCCCTCAGCCATTGTACATGGTGATCTTCGCTTTCTGACTGCTAGTCAAAAAGATAATGCCAGAGAAGTAATGAAAACTATTGTTGCAAAAAATTTACCAGGCACAACAGCAAAGATTACTTTTTATGATGGAATTCCCTCCATGGCACCAACTGAAGGCAATAACAAATTGCTTGCTCTGATCAATCAGGTTTCAATTGATTTGGGTATGGGTGAAACAAAAGCTGGTGACCCAGGATCAAGAGGTGCTGGAGATATCTCCTACGTGGCAGAATTTTTAGATTGTGTAGATGGACTGGGTGCTATGGGAACAGGCGCTCACGCACCTGGAGAAACCATTAACTTGAAGACAGTTCCATTTTTAAGTAAGAGAGCAGCATTATTAATCAATCGATTGGTTCAATCGAAGTAATTAAAAATGTTTCATATTGATATAAACAGTTGTATCAGTCTGAAAATGAAATGATGCAGATTTGAAACTTGGCAATCCGAGGAAATTTGAAGCATCATTTGAGAATGCATATCCCTCCTTTGGCATTCCTAGCATGTTAGTACTTAGCTTTCTATTCCCGTCCGCATCATGAAACAATGCAATGGCATAAATTCCCTTAGGTAAATCTTTAGTAGTCAACACCACTTTCCCAATTTGAGGTTTCAGTGTAAATATTTTGATGCAACTGGTAGATTCATAGGGGAAGCCCTTTTCAGCATTGTAAACAGATAATAAAATATTTCCTTTATTGGACCTTACTTTATTAATCTCAACATTCAAAGTTTGAGCATGCAATGTCAGACTACTTGAAATTGATAATAAGAAATAAAGACTAATAGTTTTTAATGACATCATCTTAATGCTATGAGTACCGATTACAAATGTAAACCTAGAAGTGGATTGAATAATATTTTTATTGATTATATTTAAATTATAAACAAGTAGTTATGAAAAACAAAATCTTAAATATTTTATCAATCATTTTTGGATTATTACTCATCAACGGAGGCTTGGCAAAATTTTTTCAATACATGCCAACCCCAACTAATTTACCAGAAGCAGTTATGAAAGACAATGCTGCGATGATGGAAATTTCTTGGCTGATGCCTTTGATTGCAAGTGCTGAGCTGTTAGGCGGATTACTAATTATTTTCCCAAAAACGAGAGCATTGGGTGCATTAGTAGTTTTCCCGGTGATGGTTGGTGTTCTTTTAACTCATCTTTTTGTAGACACTTCAAATGTTATAATGGCACTGGTTATTTGGGTAGTCCTTATAGGCATTATTTTAAATAACAAAGAAAAATACCTCGCACTCCTCAAATAATTAATTACTCGATTCGGAACTTCTCAATTTCAGTTTTGTGAAAACCTGTAAATGAGGTAAGGTTAGCACAGAAAGTGTGATGAATAAAAGTGTTACTAAGCTGGTGGAATTTTTACTGCTGTAGAACATAAACATTATAAATAACATGCCGATCCATGCCATGATAGAAAATGGCATGGCTTGCTTAAGTAGGTGCCCCCAACTCTTTAATGTATCTGGCATTGAGAAACTGCTGCGAATTTTATCGAATGATAAAATAGAATGCCATAAACCAAAATAGAAACCAAAACCTACCCAAAGTGTACTAAAGTGACAAATGACAAGCAGTATGATCAATTGGATAACAGAGAAATAAAAATGATTCGACTGATAAAAGAAATATTTTCGCTTCAGCAATAAAACTATATAAGTAGCAATAATTAAGATCAATGCAATAGGAGAAACTAGAGAAGCTATATGCAGCCATTGTTGATCTGTAACATTTGATTGACCTACATAGAGAAATATTTTCAGTGCGCTGGATATGTTTATAGAAAGAAAATAGAGAATCCAACACATCCCCAATAAGCTGTATACAAACTTTTGAGTCCAGGTATCTGATTTCCCCATCCAGTCAATTTCCCCAAAATGATAAGCAGTTATAAAAATAAAAATAATCAACGCAATGATGGGTGATAGATACCAAAGTGAAGCGTAAAGAAAAATATTCAAGAGATACTTCAATAAAAACTGATTGCTCTTTTGGTATTTGGAATGAATATCTTTCCCTTCAATATACAAATCAAGTGCACCATGTGGCACACCCAATAAAACCATACTGAACAACAGCAATTTGAACTGATTGGCATCAGATACGATCAGAAAATTACTTAAGACCGTAAGGAGTGCTCCAATGAACAATAAAATAATTCTCAATCTTAATTGCATATCAAAAAAAATGGGGCGAATTGCTTCGCCCCGCCATTAACCAAAATTAACACAATATAATAACTGATTATGCTGCTTTGCGACTCAATGAATAAATCACAAGTCCAAATCCAATTTTGTTTACAGCATCACCAATGTTATAGATGATATTCATGTCTAAGCCTATGTTCTTGAAGCTTTCATACCATTGACCATCAGCAGTTCCGATAAGGTAACCCAATGGATAGATAGCCCAACCAACCAATACAAACCATCCGAGTGCAGCATTTGCAGCAGCAACAGCTGGACCAGCATTGGTAGCAAGTTTCTTAACACTTCCCATCCATACTTCATATACAATGTAGAAGTAAGCAATAGCACTGACAGTACCCCAAACAGTAGCATCAGCCAAGCCTGCTTCACCCATGTATCCAGTTACTAGCATAACAACTGAAGCAAGGATCATTTTCCATAACAAACTTGTAGTACCACCAGATTTTTTGGTGATCAAATAAAACTCAACGCACATCAAAGGAACAGTCAACAACCAGTCTACATAACGGAAAAAGGTTGGCGACTCATGCGTATCAGCATAGTATCCGCGCATATAGTAGTAATGCACGGCAGCGATGAACGTAATCAATCCTGATACCAGGACGGAAGTACGCCACTCTTTGCTGGTGTTGTTGAGTTCAAAAAAGAAGAAAACAGAAGCGGCCATCATGGCCATGGTGCCTACGAAAAACGTAAACGAAACGTAGTCGTTCTTCGCGATTGCCGTAGTGGCATCTAGCAAAAGTGAATGAATCATATATGGAGTTTTGGTGAAAAAAATCTATTTCACAACTCGCACATAATCATTAAGGCTGTCAATCTTAAAAAGATTGCAAAGCACGCGCATAATCAATCGTTGTCAATTACACAACATGAATTTAAGAAAATTGTTCAAAAGAAGATACCCTATAATTCAACAAAATTGGTAATTGGGATACAAGAGACTGATTTTTAATCTAATAGGAGTAAAAATAAATTCTATGAAGAGAAAAGAGCATTTCTGAAATTTTTCATGATGTTCAGACATTGAGTTTCATAATATGTTATCTTACAATACTTTATATCCAAAATACTTCCTGTCTAATTTTAAATAACCATTGATGAAAAAAATTTTACTTGTAGTAGCTGTTGCAGCAATTGCGTTTGTTAGTGTTATTCTCTTCAACACAATGAAATTAAAATCTGAAAATCAAAGTAAGATTTCAACGATTGATATACCAAAAGATGATTCGGCTGCATTGCATCTGAGTGAAGCCATCCAAATTAAAACAGTTTCATACGGCGACACACTTCCTATCGACACGTCAGAATTTTTGAAATTCAGATCGTTCATGGAAAGAACCTATCCATTGATGCATTCAAAATTGGAAAAACAGTCATTCAATCAATTTAGCTATGTGTTCAAATGGAAAGGGAAAGACAGTACTAAAGCGCCATATGTTTTAATGGCACATATGGATGTAGTGCCTGTTGAGGCAATTGCAGAGAGTAAGTGGACCTACCCTTCTTTTAGCGGTACAATTAAAGAAGATACCATTTGGGGCAGAGGTGCAGTGGATGACAAATCATCTGCCATTGCAATCATGGAAGCAACTGAACAATTGCTTAGAAATAATTTCATCCCTGAAAGAACATTCTATTTATGCTTCGGACACGACGAAGAAATTGCTGGAACAAGAGGAGCAAGAATCGTTTCAAAATGGTTTAAAGAAAACAATATCAAACCTGCATTTGTATTGGACGAAGGTGGCATGATCGATACTGAAAAATTCAAAGATGTAAATCGTCCAGTTGCCGTAATTGCCACTGGTGAAAAGGGTTTTGTTAATGTTGACATCAGTGTAACAATTCCAGGCGGCCATTCATCACAACCTGAAAAAGAAACTGCTATTGATGTATTGAACAATGCAATTTTGAAAGTCCGTGAAAAACAAATGCCCCCTATCATCACTCCTCCCCTTCAATCACTTCTTGAATTAACCGCTACTGAACAATCATTCTTCAAAAAAATGGTTATCTCAAACATGTGGCTTTTCAAAGGAATGATCATTAAAAATTTAGAAGAGAATAAACAAACCAATGCAATGGTGCACACAACATTGGTACCAACGATTGTAAAAGCTGGAATAAAAGACAATGTAATTCCATCCATTGCAAACGCAACATTTAACAGCAGAATATTACCCGGACAATCAAGTGACGATGTTGTTGAGTTTGTTAGAAAAGCAATCAACGATGAAAGAGTATCTGTAAAAAAACAAACGATTTCTTTGATGGAGGCTTCATCATCTACACCATCTGATCATCCAAGCTTTAAAATGTTATCATCCATCACACAAAAAATTGTTCCCAATGTTCTGGTGTCACCTTACTTAATGATTGGAGCAACTGATTCAAGATATTATAGACCATTCAGTGAAGCGGTTCTCAACTTCACCCCTATGCAAAACGCAAAAGGATTTCATGGTATAGATGAACGCATTGGAATTACAGATTTAAGCAGAATGATCAGCTTTTATAAGCTGGTGATGGCGGAAAAGTAAACAACCTGAAATTTAGAAAAAGTTCAAAGGAAATGGATGCCAAAAGCATCCAATCTATCAATATATTTACCTAAACTATTCTGCTAAATGAAAAAAGTATTGCGCAACAATCATTTACCTTCTAGAGTAATTGCATTGATAATTACTGTACTGGTAATCAATTTATTATCTGCATATAAAATTGTTTCAGATCCTGGACCCGCTCCAGACCCAAGTCGATTCAAAAAAGTTGTACTTACTGAACCGGGTAAGTTTGATGAACCTATGGAAATGGCGTTTCTCCCAGGAAATAGAATTCTTGTTGTTGAAAGAAAAGGAGGAGTAAAAGTAGTAGACGGTAAAACAGGTGCAGTAAAATTGATCAGTACTATATCAGTAAATACAAAATACAAGAATAAACAAGGTCAGGTTAGAGAGGCAGAGGAAGGATTGATGGGTGTAATTGCTGATCCAAATTTTTCTGAGAATCATTGGATATACATGTACTACGCAGACCCAAGTGAAACCAAACATGTTTTAACAAGATGGGAATTGATTGGTGATGAGTTGAAGATAGATTCAAAAAAAGTAGTGCTTGAGATCCCAACACAAAGAGAAGAATGTTGTCATACAGGTGGTGGAATGGCATTTGACAAAAGCGGTAATTTGTTTTTGACAGTGGGAAACAACACTGTAAACCCAAGGTCTGGTACCTCTAATTTGGATGATCGTCCTGGTTTTGAAAACAACGATGATCAACGCGCACCTGGTAACACCAATGATCTTCGCGGAAAAATTCTACGTATCCATCCTGAAAAAGATGGCAGTTACACCATTCCTGAAGGAAATCTTTTCCCTAAAGGAACACCGAAAGCACGTCCGGAGATCTATACCATGGGGCATCGTAATCCTTGGAGAGTTTCATGGGACAGCAAAACTGGATTTATATATTGGGGAGAAGTTGGTCCGGATGCTTCTACAGAATCTGCACGTGGACCACGTGGATATGATGAATTCAATCAGGCTAAAGGTCCTGGCTTTTTTGGATGGCCTTATTTTATTGGAAATAACATTCCTTATGTTGAATTTCATCATCAGGATAGTTCATATGGAAAGCCATTTGATCCATTGCATCCAGTTAACAAATCTCTCAACAATACTGGTTTAACAGATCTACCACCAGCACAGCCTGCGATGATATGGTATCCATATAATATGTCGGATGAATTCCCATTGTTGGGTGCAGCAGGTAGAAGTGCAACAGGCGGACCTGTATATAGAAGATCAGATTTTACTAATGCTGTTCGTCCTTTTCCTTCTTACTATGAAGGCAAATGGTTAATTGTTGAATTCATGCGTGGATGGATCATGTCTGTAACAATGGATGAGAATGGAAATTTCAAAAGCATGGAAAGATTTGCACCTGATTTGAATTTTAGCTCAGCTATTGATATGCAATTTGGTCCAGATGGAGATTTGTATGTATTGGAATATGGTTCAGCATGGTTCAAAGGAAATGAAAATGCACATCTAACAAAGATTGAATACAACGATGGAAACCGCTCACCTATCGTGAGTGCGTCTGCAACAAAAAACAGTGGTTCATCACCACTCAAAACACAACTCTCATCAAAAGGTACAAAAGACTTGGATGGTGATGCACTGAAATATGAATGGAAAATCGTTGGAGGTGGTGCAACTAAAATATTGAAAGAAGAAAATCCAACCATTACATTGGTAAAACCTGGTTCTTATAAGGCAACACTTACGGCAACAGATGCACAGGGTGCTAAATCAAGCAAAACGCTCGAATTAAAAGTTGGTAACGAACCGCCAGCAGTCACATTCGATATTGCAAATGCAAACAAAACATTTTATTTCCCTGGTACTAAACTTAACTACCAAGTTAAAGTGCAAGACAAAGAAGATGGTTCTATTGCTAATGGAAAAATCCAGCCTTCACAAATTGCAGTTAGTCTAGACTACATGCCATTGGGATATGATCAGATTGATATTGCCAGCACACAAAGAGGGGCTGACATGAGTGCATTCAGCAATACTGGGCAATTGCTAATGAATAAGAGTGATTGTAAAAGTTGTCACGTTGAAAATAAAAGATCAATTGGGCCGAGTTATCTTGAAATCGCCAATCGATATAAAGGAAAGCCAGGTGCAGTTGAAATGTTGGCACAAAAAGTCATCAAAGGTGGTGTAGGTGTTTGGGGCGATCATGCAATGAGTGCACACCCGAACTTAAGTATAGCCGATGCTAGAGCGATTGTTGAGTATGTACTTACTACAGGTGAAAAAAAGAGCACTGTTAAATCGGCTCCAATCAAAGGTGAATACACAATTAAAGCTGCTGCTGATCAAAAAGAAAAAGGTACATATGTTTTCAGAGCTGCTTACCGCGACAAAGGAACTGCAGCAATGTCTCCACTTGTAGGTGAAGAAATTGTGATGCTTAGACACCCATCTTTGAATCCTGAATTGGCCGACTTCAGTAAAGGCTTTAATAAATTCATTACACCATCGAAATCACTCAATATGGACGGAGATGGTTCTTATTTGGCATATAATAACATTGATCTAACAGGTATTGATTCTATTGCAATTAGAGTCAATGGCAATATGCGAGGATCTTCTGCAGGCGGGGAAATTGAGATCAGATTGGATGCAGCAGATGGAAATCTCATTGGGAAAACTCCATTCATCAATTTTACACAACGTGGTCAAAATAAGGTTATTGCTGATGTTACTGAAGCGACAGGCAAACACACTTTGTTCTTTGTATTCAGAAATCCAAAAGCAAAACCCGGACAAACTTTGTTACAACCGATCGAAATGGAAATGATCCCAAAATAACTTTATCATTTATAATTATTTACAAAGGGGCTAAAAGTAATAGCCCCTTTATTTTTTGATAAATAATATATCATTTTTATTAGATCTTTGTCAATTAAAATCATAAGTTTAGAAATAAATATTTATTACAGAAATGAGAATTTATATTAGTTTGATAGTAGTTTTTTTACTTATCTGTAGTAGAGATGTTTTTTCACAAACGACTATAATTGATAGCCTTAAATTAGAAATTGAAAAAGAGAAAATTGATTCGAATAAATCAACACTATTGGCTTATTTGGCATTAGAGTTTAGAACAATTAATGTAGATACCGCTATTAAATACGCGAATATTGGAAGAAACTTAGCAATAAAATCAAGTTATTTAAAAGGTGAAATTTTATGCGGCTATATTTTAGGAGAATCTAATAGAATAAAAGGAAATTATGCAAAGGCGCTTGATATAGCATTAAACACAATTCAAAAAACAGAAAATAGCAGTTTCAATAACATGCTATTCAACCTGAATAATTTAATAGCAACTATTTACGGATCAATGTCGGAGAATGAAAAATATCTTCAATACTTAAGAAAGATGTATAACCTTACTTCAGTAGTAAAAGATGATGAATCACTAAATGTACTTTATACGAATTTAGGTGACGTTTTTGAAAAATTAAATATACTTGACTCAGCCAGATATTATACTCATCTTGCTTATGACATATCAGTAAAACTGAATGATGTAGAAGGCATTGGACTCACCCTAAACAATTTAGGTAATATTCATTTAAAATTAAATCAAAATGAAGTTGCACTTGCTAATTATAAAATGAGTTTACCTTATGTTGCTGAAAATGAAGAAGCAGTATCTTATTGTGAGGCGACTATGGGAATTGCAAAAATATATTACTCAAATGGAATTGAAGACTCAAGCTTATATTATGCAAATAAATCTTTCAATGTAGCTAAGAAAAAACATTACGCTCAATACATTTTGAATGCAAGTGAATTTCTTGCCAAATATTATAAAAGTAAAAATCGTATTGATAGTTCCTATAAATATTTAAGTGAAATTGTTATAGCAAAAGACAGTCTCTTTGGGCAAGAAAAGGTAAAGCAAATACAATCACTTGAACTTCAAGAAACAGTAAGACAAAGAGAAATAGAAGAAGAAAAACTTAAAGCTGAAAATGAAAGAAGTAAAAACTTGCAATATGGAATTATCACAATAGTCATTATTTCACTTCTGTTATTATTTCTTCTTTTATCAAATAGTATTATTGTGAATAACTCTATTATTAAATCATTAGGTATATTAAGTCTCTTATTAGTTTTTGAATTTATTAATTTACTTCTCCATCCATTTATTTCTAATATAACACATCACTCTCCGATTTTGATGTTAATTATCTCTGTAGCTATTGCAGCCTTAATCATTCCTGTGCACCATAAGCTGGAACATATATTAATTGAGATGGTAATAAATAAAAATAAAATTACTCGGGAAAGAAAGACTTCAACAGCACCATTAAATGACAGAATTGATTAACCCTTTTAAATATTGAATTATTATTAATGTTTAAAAATAAAAAAGTTGTGGTTGTTCTTCCAGCATATAATGCAGAGAAAACGCTGGAAAAAACATATCAAGAAATCCCTTTTGATATTGTAGATGATATTGTGCTGGTAGATGACAATAGCTCAGATGCTACCATTCAGAAAGCGAAGGAGCTGCATATAAAACATATCATTAAACATGAAAAAAATAAGGGATATGGAGGAAATCAAAAAAGCTGTTACAGAAAAGCGCTTGATCTCAATGCAGACATTGTAATTATGTTGCACCCTGATTATCAATATACCCCCCAATTAATTCATGCCATGACAAGCATTATCGGGAATAGGGTTTATCCTGTTGTTTTTGGCAGCAGAATACTTGGGAATGGTGCATTGAGAGGGGGGATGCCACTATATAAATTTATTGCAAACAGATTTCTGACTTTTTTTCAAAATGTATTACTAGGGGAAAAACTTTCTGAATATCATACTGGGTATAGAGCATTTAGCAAGGAGGTTTTAATGGCTGTGAATTTTGAAGTATGCGATGATGATTTCATTTTTGATAATGAAATGGTTTCGCAAATATTTTTTAAAGGTTTTCAAATTGCAGAAATAACTTGTCCTACTAAATATTTTGAAGAAGCAAGTAGCATTAACTTTAGCAGGAGCTTAAAATATGGTCTGGGTTGCCTTAGCGTATCATTGATATTTCGTCTGGCCAAATGGAAATTGATCAAAAGTAAATTGTATCAGTAAGTTTTTCGCTCAAGAAAAACAAAGCCATTTTTTTCGTATAATATTTTCAACTGTTCCCCATAGTCTCTCATGACTTGAGCTTTTCTGTCAAGCCGGGTTACCAAGTATACGGGTTTTTCAACTTCCCCATAAATTAGCCAATGAATATCATAGGCCTCATTCGTTGGGGGTGGATTGACTTGTGCATAAAAATATGGAGCATAACTTTTGTAACCTAGTGCTCTGACATAGACATCCTTCCCTCTTAAACTCTTAAAAAATTCAATTGCGGCATCTTGAGTGTACAATTCAATTTGTGGAACAAAGAAAGTTAACAGGCTTTGAATAGTAATGGTCGACGTAATCAATAACATAAAGATTCCTTTCTGTATAGATCGGCTAAATAAGAAGTAAGCTGTTAAACCGCCTATTACGAAAATAATACCTGATACTAGATAAAAATAGCCCCAGTATACATTTGCATTGAGGTTCGCCAATGCAAATTGATCTTTACTGGCTAATTGCTTTAACCAATCAACATTTATAAATAGTATGGGTAATAAAATAAAAATAGATGCCCATATCAAATAGATCACAAATAAAAGAGCACGATTAGATTTTCTCCAATCAGACTTATGCTCAATAATGTGAAATAAGCTCTCTGTAGCAAGGTATACCAGAGGGAAATAAGCAAAGGACGAATAATGTACAATTTTTGTTTTTACCAAAGAAAAAACTGTCAGTATCACAATCAATGATGCCCACATCATTTTTTTAAATACTTGTCCGCTGGAAACTGTACTGCTTTCAGTAGGCCTATTCAAGAGGAATATTGATGCCGGAAAACAACCAAAAAATAATACTACAAAATGATAGAGCGGGAAGCCACCATGTCCTGCATCCTCAGTTTTAGCAAGTCGAACCTGATAGGAAAAAAACTCATTGATAAACCACCAACCGTGTTGAAATATTTCTAATCCAAACCATATCAGTGTTATAGCTAAAACAGTTAGCACCCATTGAAAATAATATTTCAACGCTACAAACCCTTTTCCTTTATTGAGAATAATATAAACTATATAAGTCAGCAATACAATCAATAAACCAACTGGACCCTTCGTTAAAATAGAAAGTCCTGTAAAAATTCCTGAAACTACTAAGGAAGATTTTTTTTGATTGACTTGAATATTTTCTAGAAAATCACTTAAGTAATAGATACCAAGAAAAATAAACAAATTGAACCAGGGATCAATAATGCCACTTTTAAAATATAAATGAGGTAAGAAACTTGATACATACAATAAAACCCACCAGAATGCAAATTTTCTATTACGCATTTTACTGCCTAAATGATAAAATACCAGTAATGTTACAATTCCACAAATTGCGTTTGGAAAACGTGCTGCAAACTCATTGATTCCAAATATTTTCATAGATACCACCTGCATCCAAAAAAACAAAGGAGGTTTTTCCCAAAAAGGCTGATAATTTATTTGTACCCTTAAATAATCGCCAGATACGATCATTTCTCTAGCACTCTCAGCAAAATTGATTTCATCCCAATCAAACAATGGACTTGTGCCGATTGAATGAATAAATAAAATTGAAGCAAGAATAACTATAATGATATAAGAGAAATACTTTTTCATGAATGTGGATGCAAGTTCCGAATAATTTCTACTTCTTCCCAAAATCAAGTAGAATGAATTTAATAGCTTTGTTTAGTGAAAAATGATTTAAAATTTATTGTTGCATCAAAAGAAAAGGAGTTTTCAGATGGCGTTATCTTATTCAAGGAATATGCAAACTCTCTTAATATCAGCCTTGCATTCCAAAATTTTGAAAAAGAATTAAAGGATGCATCAGCCATGTATGGCTTACCTCATGGCATGTTAATCATCGTTTATGATAATTTAAATCCAATTGCATGTGCAGCATTTAGGAAAATTGAAGAAGATATATGCGAAATCAAACGCATGTATGTAAAACCCATTTATAGAAGAATGATGATTGCCGATAAGATGATGGAGATCCTTATCGAAAATGCTATAATTAGAAAATATAAAAAAATAAGATTAGATACCCTCGACTCTATGACACCTGCAATTTCACTTTACAGGAAGTTTGGATTTTTTGATATCCCCGCGTATTATTTTAATCCGAATACAAATACAGTGTATATGGAAAAGATTCTATCTGAATAACATTAGGATTGAACCAATTAGGGTTAGGATCATTACGAGTTTTCTAAATTGCTGATCATCAATTTTATCAACTATTTTTAAGCCCGACCAAAATCCAATTGCTAATGCCGGCAACAATATCATGTCAACCTGCAAAGATTGAATATTGATATTCTTCCAGTAAAATACCTGAAAGGGTAATTTAAAAAGATTCATAAAGAGAAATATCCATGCTCCGGTACCAATAAAATCATTTTTTGAAAGCCTCATGGCAAGAAAATATAGATTGGCAAATGCACCTGCTAAATTTCCAATCATTGTAGTAAAACCTGCAGCTAATCCAGTTGGTATAATAAAGAGAAGCCGATCAGGAACTTCTTTGGATTTTCTGTATTCCATGAGTAGAACAATGAAAATTGTAATGAATATTATAGCTGCAATCACTTTTTTGAAAATAATCTCGTTCATGTCTTTGCCCGTAAATACACCAATTAAAATTCCTATCATCATCCATGGCACCAATTTCCAAAAATGCTTCCATTGTGCATGTCGATTATAATATGCTACTGCAGCAATATCAGCAACACAAAGCAAGGGCAGCACAATACCTGTAGATGATTTTCCACCAAACACAATGGCCATCAATGTTACATTCAGCATATCCACTCCCTTGAGGCCTGCCTTCCCCATTCCAATCAGAAATGCAGCTAACATAACAAGCAACCAATCAAGCTGTGTATACAGGCTAATTACTCCATTCATTTAATATAGTTTCCCAATTTTAATTATATTTAATGTACTCAATTAAATACAATGAAAAAAGTTTTTTCAATTATTGCAGTCTTGGTTTTTGCATTTTCTTGGATCAGTTGGAATAAAAAAATCTCTATAAGAGAAAAAATATCTAAAGAAGACATCATTGCATGTTACAATATGGAGACTCTTAATGCTTATCAGCAGGAGGCATCTCAAACAACATTTGCCTCACTTCACATTTCACCTAAAAATGCTGCAAACACAGAACAGTTGGGTAAAATGATTTCATTTAAGGGCACAGATGGTAAGGACGCGAATGCATACTTTATTGCATCAAAAAAGAAATCTAATAAATGGTTGATCGTCATTCAGGAATGGTGGGGATTGAACGATAACATTAAAAATGAGGCCGACAAATATTATAAGGATCTTGGAAATATGAACGTATTGGCAGTTGATATGTATGATGGAAAAGTTGCAGCAACGCCAGATAGTGCAATGAAACTGATGAGAGGGGCTGATATGACGCGAATGGTTGCAATCATAAAAGGTGCAATCGAACATGCTGGTCAAGACGCTCAAATTTATAGTGTGGGATGGTGTTTTGGTGGAATGTGGAGTTTACAGACAGCAATTCTTGCTGAATCAAAAGCTAAAGGCGCTATCATGTTTTACGGTCGTCCTGAGAGCAACCTGGAAAAATTAAAAACACTACAATGTGATGTCATTGGTTTCTTTGGAAATAAAGACCAGTCTCCATCACCAGCAGTCGTGAATGAGTTTGAAAAAAATATGCAGACAGCTGGTAAAAAATTAGAGGCATTTAGATACGAAGCAGGACATGGATTTGCCAATCCAAGCAACCCAAGCTTTAACGCTGAAGCGGCAGCTGATGCCTATAAAAAAGCAATAACTTTTTTAAAAGCACACAGTTAGTTAAGCTTTTACTTTTGCTAATTTTTCTTTAGTAATAGGCAAATCTCGAACACGCTTTCCAGTTGCATTAAAAATTGCATTACTTACTGCAGCTGCAAACCCTATGATTGCAATCTCTCCCAATCCTTTTGCACCTATTGCATTAATGTAGGGATCAGGCTTATTTGTAAACCATACATCGATGTGTGGAATCATGGTATGACGTGGTACGATATACGACCCTAGTGTTGCATTTGAAATTTTTCCAGTTGAATGATCAACCTTCACTTCTTCTGTCAAAGCCATACCAATTCCACCTACTGCACCTCCTAACATTTGACTCCTGGCAGTTGCTTCACTGATGATCTTTCCTGCATCACCTGTGGTTACGACATGTTTAAGCTGAATTTCATTTGTCTTTGAATGAACATGCACCTTAACAAAATGAACTGAAAAAGAATTGGTCGCCTTTTGAATTTCTCTGGTATTGAGTCCTGGTGATGTTTTTACAATATCGATAAAAGAAACTTTCTTTTTATCAATCAACTCTCTTGCAGTAACTGAAATATTATTATTGTCTAATGAAAATAACTTCAACCCTTCAATTCCAATTTTATCTTTTGCCATTGATTTAAAAGAGTCAACCATTTGAATAGCCATATCTTTTAAAAGATCTTTTAAACTTTCACATGCCAGATGTACACCAGAACCAAGTGTAGATGTTGTGGTTGAACCACCCTGCATGGGTCCGGGTGGTAAATCTGAATCACCCATTACAAATTTTATTTTCTCCTCTGGAATACCCAAAGCATTCGCTGCAACTTTTACCATCGCAGTTGCTGTTCCAGATCCCATATCACTTACTGCACTTTCCAAAACGACTCTTCCATCTGCATGAAGTATAGCTCTTACAGTTGATGTACCACGACCAGCTCCAAAAACACCTACGCCCATTCCATATCCAACATACCAGTCACCTTCTTTCAATGTTTTGGGTAATTGTTTTCTGTTTTTCCAACCAATCAATTCAGCACCCTTGGCATAACAATCCTTTAAATTAATAGCAGACCATGGTAGTTTAGATTCTTGCTGGATCTCTGTAAAATTTTTTATGCGGAATTGAATAGGATCCATTTTCAATTTAAAAGCAAGATCATCCAAAGAACATTCCAATGCAAAACATCCTGTCGCTTCACCAGGTCCACGCATCCATGTTGGCGTACTCAAATCAAGTGGCAATATCTTATACTCTGTATCAACATGATCACATTTGTACAAGAATTTTGAAGCATCAACAATACCTTCTCTGAAATCTTCATAGCGTGATGTATTACTGATGGCATGGTGGGTAATACCCAATAAATTTCCATTGGCATCCGCACCAACTCCAACTTTTTGCCATGCCTGAGGCCTGTAACCCACAAGATTAAACATCTGTGGCCTTGTCAATACCAATTTAACCGGACGTTGAATTTTTTTTGCTGCAATCACTGCTGCAGGAACATTGGCCCAACTTCTTAACGCACTTCCAAATGCACCTCCAACATTTTCTGCAATGATTCTTACATTTTTTTCTGGCAAGCCGAACAATCTTGCAACAGCTGATTGTGTGGCCTTTGGACCTTGCGTCTTGTCGTGCAATAGAACTGTATCTGCAGTTTCCCAAAATGCAATAGTTGCATGCATCTCCATTGGATTATGCACTTCAATGGGAACATTATATTCAGCCTCTACAAAAAAAGGTGCTTCTTTGTACGCCTGAATTTTTCCTCTTACATAATTATTACTGCCTTTTAATTTTGAAGGATCTTTTCTTAATGTATCAAAATCTGTTTCGAAAGCTTCTGCTTCATATTCGATTTCAACGAGCTTTGCAACTTCATTAGCGCTTTCAATAGATTCTGCCAAAGCAAGCGCTACAGGCTGTCCATAAAATCTTACCAATGGATCACCAAAAACTTTTAGGCCTCTCCACTCTCCAACATTTTTTAAATCAGGGAAAGCAGCAGGTTGATATCCGGGAACCTTTGGACAATTTTCATAATGCATTACATCAATTGCACCGGGTGCAGACAAAGCCTTTGAAGTATCAATATGTTTAATTTTTCCTTTTGCAATGGTGCTGCAAACAAAAACCGCATATGCCATATTTGGCAATTGATGTTCTGCAGTATACTTGGCTTTACCTGTTACTTTTTCTAAACCGTCTACTCGCTCGTCAGGAAGATATGCTGAGTTGAAATTTTTTTTCATGTCTGAATGTTTAAACCTTTACTCCAGATTTTTTTACTTCTTCAATGGCATCAACAATATTCTGATATGAGCCACATCTGCAGATATTGCGCTGCATATATTTTTTAATTTCTTCTCTATTCTTAGCAGCACCCTCCCTCAAACAGGTTACAGCAGACATAATTTGTCCTGATGTACAATACCCACATTGAAAAGAATCATGTTTTAAGAATGCAGCCTGCACTGGGTGTAATTGATCTCCATTGGATAAGCCTTCGATTGTAGTAATCTTATTGCCATCGTTGTATACAACTAGACTTAAACATGCATTGGCTCTGTTACCATTGATATGAATCATGCACGATCCACAGTCTCCCATTGCACATCCTTTTTTCGTGCCTGTCAATCCTAATTCTTCTCTCAACAAATCTTGCAATGTAGACCGAATGTCCACCATCAAGTCGAGCTTCTTACCGTTTATTTCTAAGGATACTTTCTGTTTAGGAATTGGAACAGGAACAAATGCTTCTAGTGGCATAGCTTCGGCAATCAAGGAAGTTACAATTCCTACTGAAGCCATTCCAATTGCCTTTTTAATAAATCCCCTCCTACTGCTGGATTGATAACAATACGACATCTTAAACGCTTTGTTCTAAGTTAAAATTATTCTGCTGAATTTACCAATGATTTCACTTTGCTGCCAATCAACTCTATTGCATGCATGAGTTTTTCATGAGATAGTTCTGCCGTATCCATTTGAAATGTTAAGCGAGATATCCCGCCCAACGCGTTCGAATGTCGAACAATTTTTTCTGCAACCTCCTGAGGATCACCAACTAAGAGTGCTCCACGCGGACCCATCTGCGCTTCGAATCTTCCCCTTGTCATTGGAGACCACCCTCTTTCTCTTCCAATTTTATTCATGGCCTCTGCATAGCCAGGATAAAATTCTTCCATCGCTTGTTCTTTTGTATCGGCAACATATCCCAATGAATGCATTCCTACTTTTAATTGTTCTGGTGAAAAACCAGCTCTTTTCCCTGCCTCTCTATACAAATCAACCAATGGTTTAAAGTGATGTGTTTCTCCCCCTATGATAGCAACCATCAGTGGTAGTCCTAATGACCCAGCTCTGACAAATGATTCAGGAGTCCCACCTACGCCTAACCATACAGGTGCTGGATCTTGCACAGGTCGAGGATATATGGATTGATTACGTAAAGCAGGTCTGAATTTTCCACTCCAGGTAATTTCTTCTTTTTGCATAATCTTCAACAAGAGATCCAGTTTCTCTACAAAGAGATCATCATAATCTTCTAATTGAAATCCGAAAAGTGGATAAGCATCAATAAAAGATCCTCTTCCAACAACCATCTCAGCTCTGCCGTTAGCAATCAAATCCAATGTTGCAAAACTTTGAAATACCCTTACAGGATCCGCCGCACTCAATACCGTTACAGCTGTCGTTAATCGCATTTGCTTTGTAATCGCAGCAGCAGCAGAAAGAAGTTCAAAGGGAGCTGAATCCAAAAATCCCTTGCGATGATGTTCGCCAATACCAAATACGTCAACACCAACTTCATCAGCATATTTCATTCTTGCCAACAGTTGTTGGACTGCATCTTGATCACTGATTGGATGCTGAGGTCTACTGCTGAACATTGCTGCAAAACTATCTATACCTATTTCCATAAAAGTATTTGAGAAATGAATTCACAAAATTAGTTTAATCTTTGCTCTGAAAGAAGCATTTTGAAAATGGCAAAAAGCAAACAATACTATATCAGAAAATCACATAGGTACCTCGGCGTATTTCTGGGATTTCAGTTCTTGCTTTGGACGATTGGAGGAATTTATTTCAGCTGGAGTAATATGGATGAAATACATGGTGATACCACAAAAAAACACACACCTTATTTTTCTACTCATCAGCAATTGGTCTCACCCTCTGATATTATTGATAGTATTCGGACTTACCACAAGATTGACTCTTTGGTATCTATTCAATTGATTGAAATACTTGGAAAACCTGTTTATCAAATAAGATGTATAAGAAATCATGAAGACACTATTCATCATACAAACATGCAACATATGATGAATCATCTTGCATATGCTGAAACAGGTATCATTCGTCCACCACTTAGCAAAGAAGAAGCTTCAGCAGTTGCTCAACAACATTTTAATGGGAATCCTGCTATCCATAAAATCGAATACATTACAAGTACAAATTCACATCACGAGTACAGAGAAAATCCCCTTCCCGCTTATGCCGTTACTTTTGATAATGATGCAAAAACAACAGTTTATGTTGCATCTGAATTAGGCACAGTACAAAAATTTAGAAATAATAAATGGAGAATATTTGACTTTCTGTGGATGATGCACACAATGGATTACGAGGAGCGAGACAATTTCAGTAACCTGCTTTTGCGTGCATTCTCAATTCTTGGATTGATTACAATTGCAAGTGGTTTTTGGCTTTTTCTGATTACACAAAAGAAAAAATCAATAAGATAAAACCAATCCTAGACCAGCTCCCATATCACTATCATAGTGAACATTGATGGCAGAATTTCTTGTCATGATGTACTTCATCCCTGCCATGTATTCCTTATCGGAATTGATCATAAATGATCCTCTTAGTCGCCTTGACAAAGGAATATCTTCTCGCATCAATTGAAGTCTTACGTATCCTGTGCCAAATATTTCAGCCTGAAAACTGGTAAGCATAGGCAAAACATAATTAAAGCCTAAACTCATTTGCACACGGTTATCTTTTGTATTGTACTGCTTAAAAATATTACGCTCGATATAATTCATTGGACCAGCATGACGGTGACGCCAATCAAAACCTATAAATGGCATGAACCACTGCATCCTTCCAATATACCTTCCAATATGTGTTTCCGTTTCATACCCATGCATATCATTATACCCTAATCGCCATTCAGTTCCCATACTCCACCTGGTATTTTGAATCATGAGCATACCATCATTTCCATTGGTTGCAAAATCATTTTCAGCCATTATATGAAACATGCGATCATCGGCATATAATTTTCTTTTTGCATACTTTGGATTACTGATCAATGGATTGGGTGCTTGATTTTGATAAGAAAATATCCTACCCATTCCACTCATCATATGATATAAAATATGACAATGGAAATACCAATTACCTTCCATGTTTGCATTGAACTCCAACGTATCCGTCTCCATTGGCATGATATCAATGATATTTTTCATAGGAGCATATTCACCCTGACCATTTAAAGCCCTAAAATCATGGCCATGCAAATGCATTGGATGACGCATCATAGACCCATTATAAATGATCATCCTAACGTTTTCTCCTTTATTGATGAGGATCTTGTCAGTCTCTGATACAACTCTATTATCCATACTCCACACATAGCGATTCATATTACCTGTAAGTTCAAACCTCAACTCTTTCACAGGTGCGTTGGCTGGAAGTGTAGTTTTTTCAGGTGATTTTAGCATCGCGTAATTCAAGGTTTTGATTTTTGACCTTGACCCTGCACTGTATTTTTGCATTCCTTTTTCAACAGTTGGAGAAATCTCTTGGTACATGACCACATTCATGTCCATTTTGTTCATACTCATTTTCATCCCCATATCATCGAGCCTTCCATTCATCTTCATCATTTCATTCATCATCTTCATGCCTTCAAAATACCTGAGTCGTGGTAAACGATTTGCAAACACTTTCTCCCCCTCTCCTAAAAGCAAAGAGGCATACCCAATTCTGTCTTCAGATGTAGCCGTAAACTCAAAAGCTTTATTATCCTCTGGAATAGTAACCACCACATCGTAAGTTTCTGATACAGCAATCATCAATCTGTCTATCTCTCTGGGTTCAACATCATTGCCATCATTTGCAACCACAGTAATTTTTCCACCTGCGTAATTCAGCCAGAAATAAGTTGAAGCTCCAGCATTTGAAATACGCAATCTAACTTTATCACCTGCTTTGAAATTTCCGTATTGAGAAGACGGAAGTCCATTGATTAAAAATTTATCATAATAAACATCACTTACATCCATCGCCAACATGCGCTTCCATTCATTTACAATCTTCGTTCCCAAATGCCCTTCTTTAATTGCTTCTGCATAACTCTGTGTTGATCCTTTTCTTATCGCAAACCAATCTGTAGCATTATGCAACATGCGATGAATATTAGCAGGATTGTAATCAGTCCATTCACTAATGATCACCGGTAAAGTTGGAAGATCATCAATACCTTTTCTGAATCCTGGATCATCTTTTCGCTTATTCAAAATCATTGAACCATACATTCCGATTTGCTCTTGCAAACCAGTATGACTATGATACCAATGTGTTCCATGTTGAACAATTGGGAAACGATACGTATATACAGAGTGGGGTGCAATAGGCATTTGAGTAAGATAAGGAACACCATCTTCTTTATTAGGTAGGATCAAACCATGCCAATGCAATGATGTTTCTTCATCCATTTCATTGTAAACAACAATCTCTGCAGTATCTCCTTGCGTAAATGTAATGGTAGGCATGGGTATCTGTCCATTTACCGCAATTGCCCTTTTTGTTTTGTCAGTAAATTTTACCAATGTGTCTTTAACATGCAACTCATATCGAACCACTCGTTGTGCATGTGAGAGCGAAAGAAAGAATACGGAAAATATAAAAACAAATGCGCCATGCTTTAGCATGGCGCAAAGGTATAACGTAAAAAACATATTTTCTACTTAACAAAAATCACCGTTTAAGAAAACAATTATTTTTTTAAATGTTCTTTAAACCAATCCAAATTTGAATGCATAGCAACCATCACCATCTTTGGCTCAAATGGCCCATGTGGTTGACGTGGTAATACCAACAATTTAACTGGTATTCCCCTTCTTCTCAATGCATTATAAAACATTACTGAGTTGCCAAGCGGTACTCTAAAATCTGCTTCGCCATGTTGCAACATTACAGGAGTTTTAACATTTTGTACATATCTCAATGGAGAGTGCTTGGTATACAAATCCCAATTATTCCACGGATCACCATTAAAATAGACAGGCATCAAACTTTCAACATCATCAGTCATATTTTGAAAAGCAAGATCAACGACTGGTGCACCAATTGAAGCTGCTTTAAATCTGTTTGTATGTCCCACAATCCAACTGCTCAGGTATCCGCCATAACTCCACCCCATAACACCCAACATGCTTTCATCTGTTACACCCATTTTGATCACTGCATCAACACCCAACATTACATCCTGATAATCTCCCATTCCCCAATCTTGCTTGTTTGCAACCCTAAAATTTGTTCCATATCCCGTTGAACCACGTGGATTGGGTCGCAATACGGCGAATCCATTTTCACTAAGACTTGCAAGCGGGTATACACCTTGATTTGAAGCAATACATGACTGACTAAAAACGCCTGCTGGTCCTCCATGAATATTCAACAACAAAGGAACCTTTTTACCCGGCTGATAATTAACTGGATAAGTCAACAATCCTTCTATCTCTTTACCATCAAAACTTTTCCATCTAATCAATTCAGTCTTTCCAAGTTGTTTATTTGAATACGCATCATTAATTGATGTAATTTTTTTAGGAAGATGAGTTGAGATCGCACTCATGTAAAGTTCTGGAAGTTGAGTCGGGTTTTGAAGTATAAATGAAATATTACCATTGCTAACAGAAACATTTGCGATATAATTCATTTCTTTTTCAGTCCACTCAGTAATTGATTTACCATCTGTACTTAGGAGATATATCCCTGTCAATGTTTTTTTTGCTTCAAACAACAAAACATTTTTATTGTCCGGCGTCCAACCAACAATGCTTCCGTCTTCATCCGGACTCGCTTTTAGCCTCCAAGATTTACCATCAGATAAACTAAAAATTTGAACATGTTTTGGACCTGCCCAGTCATTAACCAACTCAGAAGCAACATATGCTAAATGTTTTCCATCAGGACTAAACTTTGGATTAGATTCATTTGCAGTAGTATTGGCAATAGATTTTACTTCACCAGTAGTAATATCAACAATTGATAAATCACAATTGCTCATATCATTTGCCTTGGTTGTTTTACCATAACTATATGCAATTGTTTTGCTGTTGCTATTCCAATCAAAAGAGTTGATGGATACATTTTCTTTGGTAATAAGTTTTTGTAAATATTTGCCAGTGGAGTCTTTCTGATGAATCCATAAAACCATTAATCGATTTTGCTTTGGATTGGCATCCATATAATACCAATCACTTTTCCCCTTCTTATCTTTTTCCTCCTTATCACTGGCTACATCCATGCTTAAAAAAGCAATCTTATGCCCATCATCCGCCCATGCAAAATCTCCTACACCTCCTTTTGCATCTGTTATTTTTTCTGCCTCACCACCACTGATTGGCATAATGTATAAATTAGTTTTTCCTTCACGCGCAGATACGAAAGCGATATGTTGATTATCTGGACTCCATTTAGGATTGGAATTATTTTTATCGCCTTTGGTCAATTGAAGATGGCCAGTTCCATCTGAATTACAAACCCAAATTTGATTCACATATTCACTCCTTTCTTCTGTCATATAGGCCTCCCTCATAGCATAAACAACTTTTTTACCATCAGGTGAAATTTGCGCACTACTGATATTTTTAATTTTTAGTAATTGATCAGGCGACCAATTATTTTGTGCAACTGCAACAACTTGTTGAATGATTGCAAACAATAAAAAGAGGAACTTCTTCATACTTATTGGTTTGTGATTTATTTTTTAATTAATAATTGATATGCTGATTTAACCAGTTCAAATTTTTTGGAAAATGATTGATAGGCTTCAATCTGTTGAGCTGTTGGAGGATAATCCGCACCATATGTCTGACTCTCCTTTGCCAATGCGAGAAAGTTTTCAAGCAGTTGACTTGGATTTCTGAATCCATCCCATCTTGAGCCAGTCTGGTACACATCAAATAAGTTGCGCTCAAGATTGAATATTCTTTTTTCAATCTCGAGTGCAGTTTGACTATTCTCCTTCAATAAAGCAGCTCTCTTAAGCTCCATGGCCTCTATGAACATCATGCAGTCTTTGATCTGCTTGTAGAGTTTCTTACCAAATGCATATTGTAATTTAATATCTTCTAATGAAGACTTTGAAAGTGGATCTTTTAAAATATGCAATGGCTGTTTATATGTCTTTTCACCAACTTGCAATACTACAGTATATACACCTGGAGTAACTCTAGGGGGTTCTAAACCAGGACCAATATCCAAATCAACTATATAAATGGATCTACTACCTGTTGAATCCAATGGCACAAATTCTTTTCCTGGAGGTCTTGTTTTCAATGTTGCCAATTTGATTTCATCATGTGCTAAATTCCACCACACTCTGTTGAAACCTTTTTTATTTGTAGCAACAATGGTTTGAATTTTATCGCCTTCTGGTGACAAGATGTAAATTGAAGGTTTTTCTTTAAGGGTATCACTCAAATAATAATTGATGGAAGCACCATAAGGAGGATTTTGCCCTGTTACAAAAGATCTTCCATCACTATGAAAAGAATTTTGCATATTAAACCGATATGCATTTCTCAATGGAAGAATGCCTGTTGTTAGCTGAAGCATATTTTTACTCCACTCCCTTAAAGGTGTAATGTCATCTAAAATATAAAAGCCTCTTCCATATGTTGCAATGGCTAGATCTCTAAAATTCTTTTGTATGGCCAAATGATAAATCGGAGCTGGAGGTAAATTGTTTTTTATTGGAACCCATTGCTTGCCATCATTCGGACTAACATATAATCCATTGTCTGTTCCAGCAAACAATAATCCTTTCTGTGCAGGATCTTCTTTAACAAAATGAACAAATGAACTATTTGAAACAGGAATACCTGTTGCAATATTTACCCAGCTCTTCCCATATTCAGTTACCTTAAATATATATGGTTTGAAATCCCCCAGTTGCTGAAAATGTACACTCACATAGGCTGTTCCTGGATCAAAGCTGGAAGCATCTATATTACTGATGGTACCCCACTTAGCCAATCCTACATTTTTGGGAGTAATATTTTCCCAATGCAATCCATCATCTTTTGTGATATACACCATTCCATCGTTACTGCCAGTCCATAACAATCCTTTTTTCAACGGCGATTCAGCAATGGCAAAAAGAGTTGATCCGTCAAATGTCATTAGATTATCTGCATTAATTCCTCCTGAATTTTGTTGGTGAGATTTATCATTTGTAGTTAAATCAGGACTGATGATTTTCCAGCTCATTCCTTTGTTGGTTGTTTTATGAACAAACTGACTTCCAACATAAACTGCACCTCTTTCATGGACAGACAATGTCATTGGAAAATTCCAATGCCATCTGAACTTCACATCTGCTGGCGCCCATCCGTATGCAGTTTCAGGCCATACACGAACATCATGACTATATCCTGTTTTCAAATCAGTAATATCGAGTCCGCCATCATAACATCCAGACCATATAATACTATTATCAAAAGGATCTGGTTGAGCAAAGCCGCTTTCACATCCACCCACTTGTCGCCATTGACCAATAGGAATATCCCCTTGCATACTGATTGCAGCAGTATGATAAGAACTGCCATCCTGTCTATTCCCCATTATATTATATGGTACTGCATTATCAACTGCCACATGATACATTTGTGCTATCGGTAAATTGATATTTCTCCATGTCTTACCACCATTGTAGGTCATGTTCATGCAACCATCATGCGCCACCATAATTCTATTAGCATCTTTTGGATCAAACCAAATATCATGGTTATCACCTCCAGGGTTATAGTTTCCATGCCCATTAAATGTTTTACCACCATCTTTGGATTCCATGATGGTTACACTTATGGTATACAATTTATTTTCATCTTGAGATGAAACACGCAAGCGAGTATAGTAAGGACCTCGTTGAGCAAGTGAATGACTTTGAAACATCATTTTCCATGAAGCACCGCCATCAGTTGATTTATACAATGCAGGAGATTTATCCTCAACCAATGCGTATACTGTATTGGGATTACTTTGAGCAATATCGATTGAAGTTTTACCGATGATGTGAGCATTCCCACCAGGCAAACCATTTTCCATTTTCTTCCAAGTCTTACCACCATCAGTCGTCTTATAAAATCCACTTCCTGGTCCACCGCTTTTTAAATTCCATGTCTTCATTTCAACTTCCCACATGGCTGCATAAATTTCATCGGGATTTGTAAAATTCAAGACAAGGTCACTGCATCCAGTATTTTCATCCACAAATAAAATTCGCTTCCAGGTTTGACCGCCATCAATTGTTTTGAATACACCTCTCTCTTGCTGGGGTCCGCCTGTATGGCCCAACGCAGCAACATAAACGATATTTGGATTCGTTGGATGAATCAATACACGAGAAATTCTCACTGTTTCTTTGAGTCCCATATTCTTCCATGTCTTGCCACCATCCATTGATTTATAAATTCCGTTTCCATTTGCGTGAGCAGGACGAATAATAAAAGTTTCGCCAGTGCCTGCCCATACTTGTTTAGGGTCAGACATAGATACCGCCAATGCCCCTATTGCAGCATTATCCATGTCATCAAAAATGGGCTTCCAATTGATGCCCCCATCCTCAGTTTTAAATATTCCACCTGATGCTGCGCCCACATAAGAGACCATAGGGTTACCAGTTTCACCAGCAACAGCAATGGCACGGTTTCCATCCGGACCAACAAATCTAAATTTCAATGCAGAAAAGTCCTGTGAATAGGAGAAATGAACTACGAATACGGCAACAACTAAAAGTTTAAGCCTATGAAAATAAAAATTCATTTGATTGATTTTATCTAATGAGTAAGTTAATGAAAATAATGTAACAGATCAGCTATTCATGCGTGTAATGAAATACCTTTATAACCTTCAATCTTTAAGTATGAAAAGTCTTAAACTAATATGTTGCATTCTTTTGTGCATGTCTGTTTTTAATGTTTCAAATGCACAAAAAATATTTTTTATAACTGCAGACAGATTATTTGATGGCACTGAAATGCATAGCAAATGGGGAGTACTCACTGATGGACCAAAAATTATAAAAGTTGGACCAAAAGATCAAATTGATATTCCAAGTAATGCAACGGTCATCAATTATGGTGATGCAACAATTACTCCTGGTTTAATTGAAGGACACTCGCATTTATTATTGTACCCATACAATATAACTGACTGGGACACGCAAGTACTCAAAGAAACGGATTCGTATAGAACTGCACGTGCAACCGTTCATGCAAAAAATACACTGTTAGCAGGATTTACCACTGCAAGAGATTTAGGAACTGAGGGTGCTGGTTATTCTGATGTTGCCATCAAACGTGCCATCAATGAAGGCATTATCATTGGACCAAGGTTGATGGTTGCTGGAAGGGCAATTGTTTCTACAGGATCTTATGGCCCCAAAGGATATGACCATGATCAAGAAATCATGTTAGGTGCAGAGCCAGCAGATGGCAATGATTTGATAAGAGTAGTAAGAGATCAAATTGGGAAGGGAGCAGATTTTATAAAAATATATGCTGATTACAGATGGGGAGTGAATGGTGAGGATAGACCGTCTTTTACATTGGATGAATTGAAATTAATCAATGAAGTTACCAGAAGCAGTGGCAGAGTAATGGTATGTCATGCCAAATCGAAAGAGGCTATCAGAAGAGCAGTACTAGCAGGTGCAGAAACCATTGAGCACGGAGATTTTATTGATGTGGAATTGGGAAAACTAATGAAGGAGCATAATGTAACCTACATACCAACTGTTGCTGCCGTTGATGTGATATCTCAATACAGAGGATGGAAAAAAGGAGTTATGGATCCGCCAGCTAATGTCTTGAACAAAAGAAAAAGTTTTAAAGAAGCAATTGCTTCAGGCGTGTCCATAGGCATGGGAGGTGATGTGGGCGTGTATCCACATGGAGAAAATGTACTTGAAATGGAATTGATGGTGGAATACGGTATGCAACCTTTTGATGTATTGAAAGCTGCTACCAGTGTAAACTCCAGGGCTTTCCATTTGGATGATAGGTTGGGATTTTTAAAACCAGGATATATTTCAGATGTGGTTGTTGTAGCAGGAGATCCTAGTAAAAATATTTCTGCAATTAGGAATGTACAATTTGTGATGAAGGAAGGTGTGATATATAAACAAGTAAAATAAATCTTGGATGATTAC
>JAFMEZ010000091.1 GCA_017856455.1 Parafilimonas sp. | reverse complement strand
TTGTTGTCGGGAAAAACTGAATTGATGGCAGATTATCCAATCGAACAAGTTTCCATCCAGACGCGTGAGCGAATTGTTTTACCTATCGCTACAATTCAACAATATGCTATTACCAAAGTGCGAGAAATGGATGAAAAAAATATTCCTTCTGAACTGCGTAAGAGTTATGAGAAGCTTGTGATGCGTTGTTCATTTGGCATCATCAATGCAGGGCGTAATTCTGCCTAGTGTTGCATTGCGGCCTTTTTCATTTCAGCAGCTTTACCTTTTCCCAGGTATTCTTCTATCAAATGATGAATAAGGTATATGATAGGTGTACACAATATCGCTACACAAAATTTATACAGATATCCAGTTAATGCAATGGCTGTAACTCTTGGGAAAGAGAATCCCAATGAAAAATACAGATAGATATACGATACGCAGATGGTATCAATCAACTGAGAAACTAAAGTAGAAACTGTTGCTCTCATCCATATTCCTTTCTCTCCTGTTAACTTTTTTATCTTCTTAAATACTGTTGCATCTGCCAATTGTCCAATTAAAAATGCAGTCAATGAGGCAAATATGATATTCATTCCTTGTCCCAGTACCTGTGAGAAAGCCATTTGCATATTTGGAACTCCATTTTCTTTTTGAGAGCCAATCCAGTAATCATCCGGTGCAAGATGAATCGCTCCATAAAATACGAGAAACACAAAAAGTATGATGACGCTTGTAAGTATCGATAAAAATCTCACGCCTTTCACACCATAGTATTCATTGATCAAATCTGTCATAATAAACACTGCAGGCCATATCAGCACACCAACGGTCAATGTAAATCCCAAGCCACTTTCACCGAGCAAAGTAAGGTTGGCTGGTTGCAAATGAAGCGTTTTTTCCAGTGAGAACAGCTTAACGCCAATTACTTCTGCCATTATGGTATTTGCTACGAAAAATGCCCCTAGAATTAAGAAAAGTCTCGTGGCTTTATCCTTGATGATATAATGAATCATACAATTTGTTGTTCTTCTAAGTTATGTATTTATTATTTGGCATTTTACATTACTATTGCAATTCTGATCTTCAATTCTTAGTACCTTTGAAAAAACTTCCTAATGAAAATATTTGTAGCAGGTTTACCTTATGATTTAGACGATGCTGAATTGGAAGAAATATTTGAAAAATTTGGAAAGGTAGACTCTGCAAAGGTAGCAATGGATAAAATGACCGGTAAGAGTCGTGGTTTCGGATTTGTTGAAATGCCTATTGAAGAAGAAGCCAAAGATGCCATTGAAAATCTAAATGATATCTCACTTGGTAAAAAGCCAATGGTTGTTAAAGCTGCTGAAGAAAGGCAACCTGGTGCGGGCGGTGGCAACTTCAATAGACGTCCGGGTGGTTTTCAAAATAGGGGACCAAGACGCTATTAAATATTCCCTTTTTTAAGTTCTTCTATTGCGTGGTTTGCTGCTCTTGCAGTCAATGCCATGAAAGTCAATGATGGATTTTGAGTACTCGTTGATACCATACTCGCACCATCAGTTACAAACACATTCTTACAATGATGCATCGCATTCCATTTGTCTAAAAGAGATGTCTTTGGATCATGTCCCATTCTTACTCCTCCCATTTCATGAATATCCAAACCAGGAGCTTGTTTGCTGTCACGTTGTTTAATGTCTGTGCAACCAGCAACTTCAAGCATTTCAGTTGCGACCTGTAAAAAGTCGTCTTTCAATTTAATATCATTATCGTCATAGTCGATAGAAGTAATCAATAGCGGCATTCCCCACTTGTCTTTTTTGTCATTACTTAATCGAACATGATTGCTCTCCTTAGGTATAGTCTCTCCCTGCATCATCATACTTACTCTCCATTCACCTGGTTCTGCATAACTGTTTTTCAATTCTTCTCCGATGTTATCGCTCCATCCTCTACCTCTACTTGCACCGTAAAACACCATGTAACCTCTAAGAAAGTCCATTTCTTGTTTGTGTACATTTCTGAAGTTAGGCATCATTGGTTGAGTAGGTCTTCTACCGTAATAGTATTTATCATCCGGACCATCATATGCGGCACTTACAGTGCCTCTATAATTATGAAATGCAATGTATTTGCCTAGCAGTCCATTGTCATTTCCCAATCCATTCGGAAAACGGCTGGATGTTGAATTCAGTAGAATCAAATTTGTATTCAAGCATGCAGCATTTACAAAGATGATTTTTGCATAATACTCTTCTTCTTTTCCAGTAACCGCATCAATGATTTTCACTCCCTTGGCTTTGCCTAATTTTTCATCATAAATAATGGAATGAACAACAGCATCTGTTCGCATGCTCAAGTTTCCTGTTTTTGCAGCCCATGGGATAGTGGATGAGTTTGAGCTATAGTAGCCTCCAAACGGACAGCCTCTTTCACATAGGCTTCTAGCTTGACATTGTCCACGTCCTTGTTCAAGATGAATAGGATTAGGCTTGGTGAGATGGGCACATCTTCCCTGTACAACTTTTCTGTCTTTATAGTGACTGTTGATTTTCTTTTGAATCTCTGATTCTACACAAGTCATTTCCCATGCAGGAAGAAATTCGCCATCAGGTAAAGTCTCTAGTCCATCATGATTGCCGCTGATGCCTGCAAATTTTTCTACATGTGAATACCATGGTGCAAGATCGTCATATCTGATAGGCCAGTCAATTGCAAATCCATCTCTTGCTGGTCCCTCGAAATCATATTTACTCCATCGCTGTGTTTGTCTTGCCCACAAAAGTGATTTCCCTCCAACTTGATATCCTCGAATCCAATCATATGGTTTTTCTTGTATATAAGGATGATCATTATCCTTCACAAAAAAATGTTCAGTTGCTTCGTTGAATGCGTAACATCTTGATACAACAGGATTTTCATCTAACACGTTTCGGGGCATTTTCAAATGATGAGGGAATTCCCATGGATGCTTGGTTGCTGTAGGATAATCTTTTAAATGAACAACATCTTTTCCTCTTTCAATAACCAAAGTTTTCAATCCTTTTTCACACAATTCTTTTGCAGCCCATCCGCCACTCATGCCTGATCCAATCACGATGGCATCAAATGAATTTGCCTTCACTGATTTTGTATTCAAATTCGGACTTCCTGTTTCGTTGTTCATAAAGCAAGTTTTGTAGGTTGAATTTACGCAGAATAATCATTTGTCCTTTCTGCCTTTAAAGAATAGATTGAGTAAATTTGCTCTTCTGGGGAATTAGCTCAGTTGGTAGAGCG
>JAFMEZ010000039.1 GCA_017856455.1 Parafilimonas sp. | reverse complement strand
AACAATCCTTCATTGTGCTTAACCCAAAACTATGGCTTGGCTCATTATGCTGATGAGTTGAGTGTGGTTGCATAAAAAATTTCTATGGCCGAAGAAATTAAAAAATTAAAAGTCACGATTGATAATATCACTGTTGAAGTGCCGCAGGGAACTACCATCTTGCAGGCCGCAAGAATGATTGGTGGTGATGTTGTCCCTCCTGCAATGTGCTACTACAGTAAACTTCAGGGAAGTGGTGGTAAATGCCGTACCTGTCTTGTTGAAGTGAGCAAAGGAAGCGAAGCTGATCCTCGTCCTATGCCAAAACTGGTTGCAAGTTGCAGAACAGGTGTCATGGATGGCATGGAAGTAAAAAATATTACAAGTCCAAAAGTTCTAGATGCAAGAAACGGAGTAGTAGAGTTTTTGCTATTGAATCACCCGCTTGATTGTCCAATTTGTGATCAGGCTGGAGAATGTCATTTGCAGGACCTCGGTTACGAGCACGGTAAAGAGGCTACACGATATGAATTCAAAAGAAGAACTTTTGAAAAACATGATCTCGGCCAATATATACAGTTGCACATGACGCGTTGTATTTTATGTTATCGTTGTGTTTTTACTGCAGATCAGGTTTCTAATAAAAGAGTTCATGGTGTTTTGAGTAGAGGAGATCATGCTGAGATTGCGACATATATCGAAAAATCATTGGACAATGATTTTATAGGTAACGTAATTGATGTTTGTCCTGTTGGAGCACTTACCGATAAAACATTCCGATTCAAGAATCGTGTATGGTTTACTAAACCTGTCAATGCTCACCGTGATTGCAAATGCTGTTCCGGAAAAGTTACTTTATGGCAGAGAGGAGATGAGGTGCTCCGTGTAACTGCTAGAAAAGATCAGTGGGGTGAAGTTGAAGAATGGATCTGTAATGAATGTCGTTTTGAAAAGAAAAAAGCGAGTGATTGGGTCATTGAGGGACCAACTCATGTAAACAGGCATTCAGTTATTTCCCAAGGGCATTACGAGAAAATTCAAATGCCAACTGAAACCTTCAGCAAGGTTCATGATGGAAGGAAGCCAAAATTGTTAATGGATATTCATAGTGTTAGTGAAGTCAATGATCCTACAATTGACTTGAGTGAAATAAAAGGTCCTGCTACAGGTAAAGTTTTTGAACAAACAAAGAAGCGATCATGATAAGTATTCAATTGCTCATGATAGATGTATGGTTTGGATTGGAAAAGTTGCTTCTGATTGGAGCAATCATTTCTTTTTCATTGGTTGTTGCTATGTATACAACATTTGCAGAAAGGAAAATTGCCGGATTCATGCAAGACAGGAGAGGTCCAAATCGAGCTGGACCGTTTGGTTTGCTTCAGCCATTGGCAGACGGACTTAAATTATTCTTTAAAGAGGAAATTATTCCCCTTACTTCAAATAAATCCTTATTCGTTGTTGGTCCCGCTCTTGCGATGCTGACTGCAATGCTGACCAGCGCAGTTATTCCTTGGGGAAACCAAATTGAAATTGCTGGCAGAACTGTAAGTCTTCAAGTTGCAGATGTTAATATTGGAATTTTATATGTATTTGGAGTAGTTAGCTTAGGAGTTTACGGAATCATGATTGGTGGATGGTCTTCAAACAATAAATTTTCTTTGTTAGCAGCAGTAAGAGGTGCTTCACAAATAATTTCTTATGAGCTGGCAATGGGCCTCTCTTTGATATCATTGTTGTTGATGACAGGATCTTTGAGTTTGAAGACAATTGTTGAACAACAAATGCAAGGCGGTTGGGGTGGATTACTTGGATGGAATATTCTTTATCAACCTTTTGCTTTCTTGATATTCTTGATTTGTGTATTTGCTGAATGCAATAGAACACCCTTTGATCTTCCAGAAGCAGAGAATGAATTAAACTTCGGATATCACCAGGAATATTCATCAATGAAACTTGGACTTTACCTGTTCTCTGAATATGTGAACATGTTTATATCAAGTGCGGTTGTTTCAACGTTATTTTTTGGCGGTTATGATATACCGTTTGTAAATGAAGTTGAATTGGCAAATTCAATCGGAGTCAATATGGTTGCCTTGCTTGGCTTCCTGACTTTCTTTGCAAAAATTGCATTTTTCCTTTTTGTATTTATATGGGTAAGGTGGACAATCCCGAGATTCAGATATGATCAGTTGATGGATTTGGGTTGGAAAAAATTAATTCCACTTGCACTGGCAAACTTATTAATAACAGCTGTAGTAATCTTAGCTCTAAATAAATAATTCTATGGGAGTATTGACAAATAGAGCAAAAACATTGGAACAAAAACCAATGACATTTTGGGAAAGCTTATACCTTCCTGCAATTTTCAAAGGCATGGCCATTACGTTTGGTCACATGTTCAGAAAAAAACCAACCATTAATTACCCTGAGCAAAAAAGGCCTTTCAGTCCAGTGTTTAGAGGACTGCATGTGTTGAATCGCGATGCAGAGGGAAGAGAGAATTGTACGGCATGCGGATTGTGCGCTGTTGCTTGTCCTGCTGAAGCCATTACAATGGAAGCTGCAGAGCGACAAGTTGGTGAAGAGCATTTATATCGTGAAGAGAAGTATGCAGCCAAATATGAAATCAACATGTTGCGTTGTATTTTCTGCGGACTCTGCGAAGAAGCTTGTCCAAAGGATGCCATTTACCTATCTGAAACTTTTGCTCCATCTGATTTTACAAGAAAAGGTTTTGTCTACGGTAAAGAAAATTTATTGATTCCTCATCCTGTGAATGAAAAAGAAAAATATGAAATGGCAAGAGGGCAGAGGGAGCAACAATTAAAAAATAAATAACAGATGCCGATTACTGAAATTCTTTTCTGGGCTTTATCTGCTGCTGCCATCATTGCAGCTTTATTGGTGATATTCAGCAAGAATCCTGTTCATAGTGTGTTATGGCTCATTGTTGTGTTTTTTGCCATATCCGGACATTATGTATTGCTAAACGCACAATTTCTGGCTATTGTTAATATGATCGTATACGCAGGTGCCATCATGGTTCTATTCTTATTTGTAATCATGTTGATGAACATGAATGCTGATCAGGAACCAAATAAAAGCAAATGGATGAAGATAGCAGGTGTGCTCTCTGGAGGAAGTTTGATGTTGCTTTTAGTGGCTTCACTCAAAAACAGTCAGGCCATTGCTGGTGGCGGTGATGCTGGAATAGGTTTGATACAGCAATTGGGTAAAACGCTTTTCAGCGAATATGTTGTTCCATTTGAAATAAGCAGCGTATTGTTCTTGAGTGCAATGGTTGGTGCTGTTATTCTAGGTAAAAAAGAAAAAAATTTAACTGAAGCTGATTCAACAAACTAATCAAGATGCCAATCAACTATTACATATTCTTGTCAATTTGCCTTTTCTCAATTGGAATTATTGGAGTATTGACACGTAGAAACGCAATCATCATTTTCATGTGCATTGAATTGATGTTGAATGCAGTGAATCTCTTGTTGGTTGCATTTTCTCGCATGCATCACGCAGCAGCTTATGCAGTAGATAATGCTTCGCTAGTGGGTGCTGAAGCGCAAATTTTTGTATTCTTTATTATGGTGGTTGCAGCAGCAGAAGTAACTGTTGGTTTGGCAATCATTGTGATGCTTTATAGAAATATTCACTCGGTTGACATTAATTTTTTAAACCGTCTGAAACACTGAGAAAAAATTTATATCAATGAATGGTATGATAAAATTTGGTTACCTGATTCCTCTGTTGCCGCTGATTGGTTTTCTAATCAATGGACTAGGGAGAAATATACTTTCCAAAAAAGCAGTTGGCATTATTGGTTCAGGTGTCTTGATTGCATCTTTTGTTTGCAGTCTGTTTATTTTTAATCAGGTCGCAGCGGTTGGGTACAAAACTCAAGTGTTGTTTCTCTTCAATTTTATCAAAACAGCAGGACTTGATATTCCATTCTCGCTGCAATTTGATCAATTGAGCGCATTGTTTTTGTTGGTGATTACAGGAATAGGTTCATTGATACATATCTATTCTACGGCATATATGCACGAGGAAACTGCGCCCCATTTCGCCAGATACTTTGCTTACTTGAACCTGTTTGTATTTTTCATGTTGATTTTGGTGCTGGGTTCAGGTTATGTTACCATGTTCATTGGCTGGGAGGGAGTTGGTTTGAGTTCCTATCTGCTGATTGGATTCTGGTTTGGCAACAATAATTATAACAACGCCGCCAAGAAAGCTTTTGTGATGAATAGAATTGGTGACCTTGGTTTTTTACTTGCTATATTTTGGATGCTCTCACAGTTTGGTTCAGTTACCTATACTGGTGTTTTTGAGAAGGCGAATACCATTCCAGTTTCTGTTTTAACTGGAATTACGCTGTTGATGTTCATCGGTGCTATGGGTAAGTCTGCTCAAATTCCCTTGTACACTTGGTTGCCAGATGCAATGGCAGGCCCAACTCCTGTTTCAGCATTGATACATGCTGCAACAATGGTAACTGCAGGTATATATATGATCGCAAGAAGCAATGCGCTTTTTACATTGGCTCCAATTTCTCAAAATGTAGTGGCAATTATTGGTATATCAACTGCATTACTTGCGGCAACAATCGCACTCAAACAAAATGATATAAAGAAAGTATTGGCTTATTCAACAGTAAGTCAGCTTGGTTTAATGTTTCTAGCATTGGGTGTTGGTGCATATACTGCAGGCGTATTTCATGTCATGACACATGCCTTTTTCAAAGCTTTGTTATTCTTGGGAGCTGGTAGTGTGATTCATGCAATGCATCATGAGCAGGATATATATAAAATGGGTGGATTGAAAACGAAACTTCCCTTGACCCATTTCACGTTCTTAATAGGATGTCTTGCAATTGCCGGTATTCCTCCATTCGCAGGATTTTTCTCTAAAGATGAAATTCTAACTGCAGCATTGAATAAGAGTGTTGTATACTATATACTAGGTGTGATTACTTCTTTGATGACAGCTTTTTACATGTTCAGGATGTACTTCCTGACATTTCATGGAAACTTTAGAGGAACAGATGACCAATTCAGTCATGTGCATGAATCACCTTTTGCAATGACTCTGCCTTTAATATTGTTGGCAGCGCTCTCAGTTATAGGCGGATGGGTTGGCATACCTGCTGTATTCATTGAAAATGGGCATCTCCTTGCTGATTTTCTTGAACCAATATATGCTGCCGTTCAGCATGAATCAACTGGTATGCATCTGTCGCATTCAATGGAATTAATAATGATGGCAGTAGTTGTTATACTGATTATCGTTTCAATTCTTGCGGCAAAATCTATGTTTGCAAAAGAAGGACTTAAGGAAGAGGAATCATCAACCTTTGGAAAAATGCTTGAGAATAAATGGTATGTTGATGAACTGTATAATAGCATTATTGTTCAACCGGTTAATCATATTTCATCTTTCTTTTCCAGAATTATTGATACAAAAATTATTGATGGTGCAGTAAACGGAGTAGGGAAGCTGATCCATTTCAGTGCAAGACAAATGAGATTGTTACAAAGTGGACAAGTGGGATCTTATGTATTGATTATGGTTATTTCCATTATAATATTTTTCATCTTCCAGATGTTCTGGAAAATTTAAACCATTGAATTAATTATGTTCGCTGCTGTTGATAATTTTCCCGCATTGTTAATTTGGTTGCCATTAATTGGCGGTATTCTTTCGTTCTTTCTGAATGATGCCAAGAGCGCTAAATCAAGCGCAATCATTTTTTCGGCTTCATCACTGATTGTGTTACTTGTTAGTTTAAATTTTACAGCCAAAGAATTTATTGCGTTGAATCAAGTTAGCTACGAATGGCTCACTTCCATTGGAAGTAGTTTTGGATTGTATCTTGACGGACTAACAAGAACAATGGCATTGCTTACTGCTATTGTCTTTTTTGTTGTATTTATTTTGGTGCCAGCAGATCAATACAAAGATGCCAATCGTTTTTATGGACTCCTTTTGCTCGCACAATGTGGATTGGTTGGAGTTTTTCTTGCAACGGATGCTTTGGTATTTTATTTGTTTTGGGAACTTGCTTTAATACCTGTTTACTTTCTGTCATCAATTTGGGGTGGAGAAAAAAGAATCAGAGCAACGTTTAAATTCTTTATTTATACGTTCATCGGTTCTCTATTGATGTTGCTTGCGATTCTTTATATGTATAATAAGACCAATGCTACATCTTTTGGATTGGGCGCTTTCTTTAATTTAAAGACCACAGCTGATGAGCAGTTCTGGCTATTTATAGCTTTCTTTATTGCATTCGCCATCAAAATGCCATTATTCCCTTTGCATACTTGGCAACCAGAAGCATATGAACAATCACCTACTCCCGTTACAATGGTTTTAAGTAGTGTGATGGTAAAAATGGGATTATTTGGTGTCCTTCGTTGGGTAATGCCTTTGTTCCCTCTCGCAGTGAAGCAACTTAATACTGCTATCATGGTAGTGATCGCAATTGGAATTGTTTATGCATCACTCGTAGCAATTTATCAGGACAATATCAAAAGACTGATTGCATATTCTTCCATTGCACACATTGGACTAATGGCTTTGGGAATGCTAACACTGAAGGAAGTGGCTGTGGTTGGCGCATTGCTTCAAATGTTTAATCACGGTATAAATATTTTAGCACTTTGGATGATTGCCTATATCATTGAAAAGCAAACTGGAATCACATCCATATCTAAATTAGGGGGACTGGCTAAATCTGCACCAGTACTGGCTATTTTCATGGTTATTACCGCATTGGCAAATGTTGCGTTACCTCTTACCAATGCTTTTGTTGGTGAATTCATGATCTTCAATGGCATTTATCAATTCAATAAATTCTTGGCTGCTTTTGCTGGACTTAGTATTATTTTCAGTGCAGTTTATACATTGAACATGATCAAGAATGTATTTTATGGTGAAGCCAATTCAACCACAATTCAATTTTCAGATATCAATAAGACACAAGTGCTGCTTTTCACTGTACTTACAGTCTTAATATTCTTTGTTGGTTTCTATCCTCAGCCATTCTTTGATTTATTCTCAGATGCATTAGGATTGGTACTTACAAGATACAATTCATAAACTGACACATACAATTATGAATGCAATTATAATTTCAGCTGTTTGGGGAGTTTTGATGATGTACTCAGGTTTTTTATTTAAATCTAATCGCAACATCAACCTCTTATCAATTTTAGGAGTCCTGATTTTGATTGGGGTTACTTTTCATGAATTTGCAAGTGGAATGCCATTGCTTTTAATCGATACAAAAGGCATGCTCTTTCATTCAAATTTTGGCTTGGTGTTTCTGTTGATTATTTTGGTCAGTACTTTGATCTATTTCATATTATCCGGAAAAGATATTCAGTTGGCCGGAAAATCATCATCAGATTTATATGCGCTTATATTTTTCATATTATCTGGTATAGCTGTTGTTGCAGGATTCAGGTCGCTTTTGATGTTATTTATCGGGATTGAGATTGTATCTATTCCATTATACGTTCTTGCTGGAAGTGACAAGTCAAACTTAAAAAGCAATGAAGCTGCATTGAAATATTTTTTAATGGGTTCTTTTTCAACAGGATTAATGTTGATGGGAATTGCTTTGATTTATGGAGATGTCGGTTCGTTTTACTTAGATGCATTCAGCACTGGTTTCGGTGTGCTTACGCCTTTAAAAGCTGCAGGCTTGCTGCTGATTCTAGCTTCAATGTCATTCAAGGTATCTGCAGCCCCATTCCATTTTTGGACGCCTGATGTATATGATGGTTCTCCAAGTGTATTCACATCTTTTATGGCAACGATTGTAAAATCAGTTGCATTTTTTGCGTTCTTAACATTGTTTGACTTTGGATTTGGCAAAATGCATGATCAATGGAAGACAATCGTCGCTATCATTACTGCATTCACATTAATCATTGGTAACATCACAGCTGTTTTTCAGCAAAGTGTAAAAAGAATGTTGGCATATTCATCGATTGCCCAAGCAGGATTTATGATGCTTGCAATCTTTGCAATCAACACATTTGCAAAACAAGGCATGCTGCTTTATTTTGCTGGGTACAGTTTCGCTACACTGGGAATTTTTGCAGTATTGACTAAAATGAAAGACCATTCGATTGATGCATTCAATGGCCTGGCTAAATCACAACCAATAATTGCACTTTCGGTGCTCATCTCTTTGTTATCACTAGCTGGTATTCCTTTAACTGCTGGATTCTTCGCTAAATACTATATGTTGCTAGCTGTTATCAGAGAGGGGAATATGATGTGGCTGGTTATTTTGGCTGTATTGTGTGCCGCTGTTAGCGTATATTATTACTTTAGGGTTATACAGGCAATGTATTTCAAAGCTTCTGCATCAGAAACTGCACTTGAATTTGATCCCAATTTCAAATGGGTAATGCTGATGAATGCCATTCTGATCATTGTGCTTGGCATTCATCCCGACCTTATTTTGAATCTGATCTAGCCGATAAATGTTTTTTATCATCACTTCGTCTCCGTTCATCAATCTTTTTGATGCTGGATGCTCAGTTTCGCTAATTTTACTACATGAAATTAGTCGACAATCTGTCTTTAGCCTGGAGAACAGTTAGGGCAAATAAGTTAAGAACTGGTATTACTGTTGCAATCATTGCATTTGGCATCATGGCATTAGTAGGTATTATTACTGCTATTCAGGCAATGAACAACAGTTTGAGGGATAGTTTCTCAACAATGGGTGCAAATGCCTTTAGTATACGTTTTCGTGAAAGACGAATGATGATGGGTGGAGGTGATGGAGCAAATGTTACCCAATCCAAAGTGGGTTCACAGCGAAAAGTAAAAAAGTCAAGTACAGGACAAATTATCACTTACCAACAGGCTAAACAGTTTAAAGAAGGATATCAATTTCCATCTGCAGTAAGTATTGGAATAAATGGCCCTCGTAGTCAGGTTGTAAACTATGAAAACAAAAAAACAAATCCAACAGTCTCGCTTAATGGGGGAGATGATAATTATTTAAAATTGAATGGCTATGAAATTGCATATGGAAGAAACTTTAATCGAAATGAAATAGAAAGCGGACAAGATATCTGCATCATTGGTAAGGATGTTGCCTCAAAACTTTTTGGAAGCCGAATGGATCGTGCCATTGATAAGGTGATCCGTGTTGGCAACAATAAATATAGGGTCATTGGTGTCACAAAAGAAAAAGGTGCAAGCGCATTCTTGCAGGCCGATAATGTAATATTTGCTACATATACAAATGTCAAGCAAAGATTTGCCAATAAGAATCAGTCTTATCAACTTGCAGTAATGGTAGACGATATCAATCGACTTGAGCCTGCAATTGGAGAGGCAGAAGGGTATTTCAGGAATGTAAGGGGACTTTCTACTACAGAGGATAATAATTTTTATATCGACAAAAGTGATAGCATTGCTGAAACTTTTATCAAACTTCTCGGAACTATTTCAGCGGCTGCAGGTGCAATTGGTTTTATAACATTAATTGGTGCAGCTATTGGTTTGATGAATATTATGCTTGTAGCTGTTACTGAAAGAACAAAAGAAGTGGGATTGATAAAAGCATTAGGTGGAAAAAAGAATTCAATCAGAGCTCAATTTCTTTTTGAGTCAACTTTGATAAGTTTAATGGGAGCAGCCATCGGTATATTGCTTGGTGTAATTATTGGAAACCTCGTAGGAAGTTTAATGAATACCCCGTTCTTTATTCCATGGGGAATTATTGCAATAGGAATTCTGATTTGTTCGGGAGTAGGTTTGGTAGCTGGTATTTATCCAGCTATGAAAGCATCTAGGTTGGATCCTATAGTAGCATTAAGGTATGAATAACAATAGTTAACAGTTGATGGTTAAATGTTAACCGTCAACTGTTAACTGATTATTTATTTAGGATCCAAAGCTTTTTTAATTCTTTCACTGATATCCTGTAAATGATAACGTGTCATATTATCTGTAGCAGTTGCAGCAGCTGTTTGTGCTGAATTTTTAAGTGCTGATAAATGTCCACGTACAACTGAATAAACATCTGTTTTTTTACTATCAATTGCCATTACAGCAGCTCCTCCAAATGGATTGGCTGCAGCAGCAGGTGTTGGTGTTCCTGTTAGTGCAATAAGTCTCTCTACATAACTTTTTTGAAGATTTCTTCTTCTGCCGTCAATTGATTTTTTTGCATACAACTCACTGAGAATATTTTTCTCTAAATCAGTAAGCAATTCATCTATTGTATAAGCGTTTTGGAATCTGTTCGCATGAACAGCCATTCTTGTCATTCTAGCTGAAGACAATATACTACCTAAAGTATTGTCTTGAAGTGTACCCAATTGGTCATTCACTGGGTTGTTAACTTTATTCAATATTTCATAATTGAGCAGCCACTCTGGAGTGGTGAACAAATGATTGTTGACAAAAGCAACAGCTTCTTTCTGAACAGCTTTTGGTGTTATTTCAAATACATCACCAGGTTGTTCAACCGACTTTGGTGTTTCATAATATCCTCCGATATTTCTCAGTACATGTCCGAGGTATCTGTTGAATTGAGAAACGACTTGGCTATACATCTTAGAAAGATTTTGGTATCTGTCTCCCTCTTCTTTTGTCCATTCAGGTAACTTAGCCACAATGCGCTTTAGATTCTTAACGCCATAATCACTTGCTTTCATTGAATTGTCGCCTAGATCTTCACTTTGGGTTCTTGGATCTGAAAGGTTTCCATATTCATATGTACCAAACCAGATGCGTGGATTTTTAGCGAGACGATCATTGTAAAGTTTATTCCTTTGTTTTTCATCTTCCTCCTCATTGTCTGCACCATAACCATATCCCCATTCAATAGCCCATTTATCATAATCACCTATGCGAGGGAACAATCCTGCTCTTCCTATTTTATCTTCAGGTTGTGCAACATAATTAAATCTTGCATAGTCCATGATTGATGCAGTATGACCATTTGCTTCCACCCAATTTTTATCACGTAATTTTTCAACAGGTGTCTTACTGCTAGATCCCATGTTATGTCTGAGGCCTAGTGTATGTCCTACTTCATGTGAAGAAACGAATCGAATAAGATTTCCCATCAGGTTGTCGTCAAATTTCATTTTACGTGCATCGGGATCAACTGCTGCTGTTTGAACATAATACCAATCATGTACCAAACTCATTACATTATGGTACCATCCAATATGGCTCTCAATGATTTCACCACTGCGTGGATCGTGTACATTCGGACCATAAGCGTTTTGAATATCAGATGCAAAATATCTGATTACTGAGAAGCGTGCATCTTCTAAGCTCATGGTAGAATCGTTCTCAGGCCACTCTTTTCCAAAGATTGCATTTTTGAAGCCAGCTTTTTCAAATGCAGCTTGCCAATCGTTTACACCTTGAATCAAATAAGATCTCCATTTCTTTGGAGTTGCTGGATCGATATAATAAATGATTGGTTTCTCGGGTTCAACCAATTCACCTTTTTTCCATTTCTCAACATCTTCTTTTTTAGGTTGGAGTTTCCAGCGAACGACAAAAGATGATTCTTCCGTTTTATGTTGATCATCACTGTAAACAGTATAATCATCTGCAAAAAATCCTACCCTGATATCATTCAATCTCTTTTGCATTGGCTTCTCAGGCAACAAAATGAAAGAGTTGTTGATTTCTAATGTTACAACACCTGCGGCGTTAGCAGCTGGTAAAGATGCACTCGGAAATGGAGATGGCGCAGCACCCATGCCACCCGCAGCACTTGCTCCAAAAGTTTTTACGGATCTAACTTCTGTGTTGATTGGGAAGCTCTTTACAGATTCAATGTATGACTTGTCTGACTGAATTGCTGTTAAGTTCAATCTTCTCTTGGAAGACGGACTCAAGGATACAGCCTGATTGTCGCCTTTAAAATAATCGGTTACATCAATAATGGCGCCAGTTGAATCTGGTCCGAATGCCTTTACATCAAAAGATGCTGCAATCGGGTCTAGATTTGAATTTCTCACAGCCTTATAGATAGGTTGAGATGAGTCGGCAACACTGATGACTGTTACAACTCTCATAAAGATTTTATTATCCGGACCCTTATCAAATCTTATAACTTGTTGGTTGGCAAGTTCGCCACCATATACGCCGCCGCCACCAGCAACTTTAGAAAAACGTGTGATTGCCATGATTTCCCTGCCAAAAAGGGATTCTTTGATTTCGAAATAAAATTTGTCATCAATTTTATGCACATTGAACAGACCCTTACTTGTCTTAGCTTTTGGCGTGATAAGCTCTTTGTAGGATTTTGGTCCTGTTTTTGGCGCAGGAGGGGCCATTGGTGCTGCAGGCGCTGCAGCAGGTGCTGTAGGGGGTGGAGGAGCTTGATCTCTGCGATTTTGTGCCTGGATCATCTCCGTACCCAAAAATAAACTACATGTCAGTAATAAAGCCTTAGACGAAAACATATTCATTTTTGTGGATTTTAGAGTCGGTAAATATAGTGTTTACTTGGAATTATTGATGTTTCTTTTGGATTTCTAGATGCGACGCCTTTCGTTTAAAAAAATTGTGCAGATTTTAATTTTTTTTAATTTTTTTTCACCCCTTTGCATTTTCTAATCAATTTTATTATCTTGCTCTGCCCCTAGAGTAAACATTTGTTTTCTTGGATACAAAGAATTATTTTAGAGGATCTTGTAAACATTTTAAAACCAAAGAAATCTTTAACCAAAAAACGTAAGTCATGGCTGAAACAAAACCAACAGCGGCTGCTAAGTCAACCACATCAGCACAACCCAAAAAAGGTGGTGGTAACGCAATTTCTTATCTGGCTCCAATCATTTGCATCATTGCCGGATATTGTATATGGAGATTCATTTTGGGAAATCCTGACGGCTTTACCAAGCCAGATGAGTTAGGTGGTTTCTGGCCATCTCACAAAGGTCCCAAAGGTGCATGGAACAGAATGTACGAGGGTGGAATCATCGTGCCTCTGTTGATCGGTGCATTTCTAATGGTAGTTGTTTTCTCAATTGAGCGTTTTCTTACCATTAAGAAAGCATCTGGTACAGGAAATAACGACGAGTTTGTTCGTAAAGTACAGTTTCACCTTGCTAACAAAAATGTTGATGCTGCTCTTGCTGAATGCGATAAGCAAAAGGGTAGTGTTGGTAACGTAATGAAAGCTGGTTTGAAAAAGTACAAAGAGATGTTATCTGATAATGCATTGAACACTGAGCAGAAAGTTCTTGCAATTCAAAAAGAAGTGGAAGAAGCAACAGCGCTCGAATTACCGATGTTGCAAAAGAATTTGGTATTCCTTTCTACGTTGACTTCACTTGGTACATTGGTTGCCTTGTTGGGTACAGTATTGGGTATGATCAAATCATTCTCTTCTCTTGGTGAAGAAGGTGGATCTGGTGCTGCTGCTGAATTGGCGGTTGGTATCTCAGAAGCACTTTACAATACAGCATTAGGTATTGGTACTTCTTCTGTTGCCTTGATGATGTACAATGTATTTACAACTAGAATTGATGCTATCACTTACGGTATTGATGAGTCTGGGTTCACACTCACTCAAAGCTTTGCTTCTCAATACAAGTAATTGCTTCGATTCGATTTCGAATCAGAAGTTGATCGCTTCATCAATTTAAAAATGTAATCATGCCAAGTGTTAAAATAAAAAAACATGCACCTGAAAACGACATGACGCCGTTCGTGGACGTAGCGTTCTTGATTTTGTCGTTTTTCATGTTGGCAACTAAATTCAAGCCTGAAGAACCGGTTGAGGTTACAACACCTAATTCAGTTTCTTCACAGGCATTGCCAGAGAAGGATGCATTAATGATTTCGATAGATAAAGATGGCAGGGTTTTCGTTTCAATGGATAATCCACAATCTCGACAGTTGTTGATCGAGAACATGAACCAGACAAGAAACCTCGGACTTGGTCCAGCTGAAATTAAAAATTTCATCAACGCGCCAAGTGTTGGTGTTCCCTTCAGTCAGTTGAAAGGCTTACTTTCTCTTGATCAAGAAGAGCCATCAACCAAAGAGGTATTCAAAAAACAACCTGGAATTCCATGTTCAGATTCGACAGGTGGGGAGTTGTATTATTGGGTAAGAGATGCACTAGTTGCATATTCTGGTAAGAAACTTAACCTGCTTATCAAAGCTGATAACAGTGCAAAGTATCCTCAATTTAAAAATGTACTCAATGCGTTTAAGAAGAATGATCAAAACAAATTTCTTCTTGTAACAGCACCAGAGGATGCGCCTGCAGGAACTGCTTTGTACGTTACACGTCAGAAGCAAATTCAAAGTGGTAAGTAATTATTGATCAACTAAAAAGTCTAATATGGCAAGTATAGATTCAGGTGGTGGCGATAGCGGACATAAGAAAGGTCCTGGTGTTAAAAAAGCCAAGAAACTTTCTACGCGTGTCGACATGACCCCGATGGTGGATCTAGGATTCTTATTGATTACCTTTTTCATCTTCACAACTACAATGTCTCAACCTACGGCTATGAATCTTTATATGCCAAAGGATGTAGATAAGCCTGAAGAGCAAAATAAGGTTAAAGAATCTGGCGCCTTCCACATCATGCTTGGAAAACAAGACGTGGTGTATTACTATGAAGGGATGGATCCAACACAAATAAAAACTGCAACATTCAAGACCATCAGAGATGAGATCATTCGTAAAAAACAAAATACCAATCCTGAAGATCTTGTTGTAATCATCAAACCTACAGTTGATGCTACTTACAAGAATACGGTTGATATTTT
>JAFMEZ010000012.1 GCA_017856455.1 Parafilimonas sp. | reverse complement strand
TAGCCGTCTGCCCCTAAATCAAACTCTGGCGTAAGCAAGGAATGTATGCCACCTGTGAGTCCCCAATAAAACACAAGATTTGCTATGATTGGATTATACCAAAATAACATCAAAATTGAGAAAACCCCGCTGATGCCACATAAATGCAAAGGCAGGTTTTCCCTTAGGTCCCAACTTCCATTAGACCAACTGTACCAATTCTCGATAAGCAAATTCGCAAGCAAGAGGAGTCCGAGTAACTTTCCATAATTGGGGTGCTTTGCCCATTTTGCATATTTCGGCAGATTAACCAATAAAATGATTGAGGCAATAACAACAGCAATACAAATCAGCCACTCTCTACTAAAAGGCTCCATGGTTACATGCTTCATGTGGCTGGGTTTTCTTCAATATCCGAAAAAATATTAAAACATAGTTATACAAATTAAAAAAGGGCATCATAAATTGCCCACTTCACATGAATATTCGACTTTATATCTTTTTACTGCTCTGTATTTCCTATACTTCATACGGACAAGAAATTCCTTTGCAGTCGATTAAGGGTAGGATACTTGAAAAATCGATCAAAACACCTGTTGGTGCTGCTACAGTTGTTTTGAATGATGAAAATCATCAGACAGTCATTGCAGATTCAAATGGATATTTTCAATTTGTAAATATTCCGGTTGGAAGAAAATCAATCATCATTACTCGTATTGGGTTTAAGCCAGTGAACCTAAATAACCTATTGCTTGAATCGGGTAAAGAACTTGTGCTGAATATTGAAATGGAAGAGGATCTTACTTACGCTAAAGAAATCATCATAAAATACAACCGGAACAAATCAAAGCCTATCAATGATTTGGCAATGGTTAGCGCAAGGATGTTTAGTGTGGAAGAAACGAGGAGGTTTGCAGCCGGACTCAATGATCCTGCAAGGATTGCTGCAAATTTTGCTGGTGTTGCAAGTGCAGGTGATGGAAATGGTTTGATCATTAGAGGTAATGCTCCAAATGGTTTATTATGGCGTCTTGAAGGTGTAGACATTCCTAACCCAAATCACTTCGCACGTGTAGGTACATCTGGTGGTGCAATTTCTATGTTGAGTGCACAGTTGCTTGCCAATTCCGACTTTATTACTGGAGCTTTTCCTGCTGAATATGGCAATGCATTGTCTGGAGTCTTTGATATTAAACTTAGAAAAGGAAATAATGACAAACGAGAACATACTTTTTCTTTGAGTACGATCGGACTTGATTTTGCAACAGAGGGATATTTTAAAAAAGGATATGAAGGATCATATCTGATCAATTATCGTTATGGATTTCTGACACTCATGCAAAAGTTAGGATTCAACATATCAAATGATCCAACTTCATTCCAGGACCTATCTTTTAATATACATCTGCCAGTAAAAAAATTAGGATCATTCTCGATTTTTGGATTCGGTGGATTGAGTAAGCAGTATGATGAATTGGCGAAAGATAGTATTACCTGGGCCAATAATACCGATTCAAGAGGTAGTTCGCTGGATGCTGCAAATGCAGGTGCAGTGGGGATTTCACATCAAATCAATATCGGTAAAAAAATCTTGTGGAGATCGGTGTTGAGTAAAAATGGATACCAATACAGGGAGGAAGACAGTAAGTTGGAAAAATTCAGTGGGCCAGTCATTTTTACACGCATGAACAAATTCTCTGAGTGGAATACTCAATTCTCTTCCATATTTACCTATAAGTTAAACAAACATCACCTGTTTAAAATAGGCGCTTACACTAAAGACATCGCTTTCGACCTGCATCAGCGTGAAGCAGTTAGTAATGTTCTAAAGGATAAGATTAAAAACAATGGAAAAACCGTGCTTACAAATTATTTTGCTCAATGGAAATGGGATGCGTCTAATAAATTTTCATTTCAATTTGGTTGGCATGGACAATCTCTAGGATTAAATAAAACAAGTGCATTGCAACCAAGATTTGGATTAAGATATCAGACAGGCACTGGACAATACCTCAGTTTTGGTTATGGCATGCATGCGCAAATACAACCACTTGGGAATTATTTTGCAAGAGTAAGAGTGGGCAATGATACAGTAATGCCCAACAAAAACTTAGATTTTAGCAAATCAAAACATTACGTCATAGGGTATTCAATACAAATTGCAAAAGACTGGAACTTAAAAACTGAATTGTATTATCAATGGTTGTACAATATCCCGATCCATTCTTTAAGAACCAGTAATTACAGTGTCATTAATTTGGATGATGATTTTTCTATTGAATCTTTAGATAACAAAGGTATTGGACAGAACTATGGTTTAGAATTCACGCTCGATCGTTATTGGAATGACAGATTTTATATGTTGGCTACACTAAGTTTATACCAATCAGAGTATAGGCCATCAGATAAGCTTTGGCGAAATACACGATACAATTCAAATCGATCTTTTACATTCTTGTTTGGAAAAGAGTGGGTACTCAAAACAAAACGTCCCTCGTATTTTGGATTAGACATGAAGCTCATCTCCATGGGTGGAGTAAGGGTGACACCTATAGATTTGATTCAATCTTCCATTCGCAAAACAACTGTCTCAATTCTATCGCGATACTATGAGGATAAGTTAAAAAGTATTTTCAGGATCGATATGCAAATGGAATGGAAAGTTCAATACAAAAAAACAACCGGTAGTTTGATTTTGGGGGTTCAAAATGCAACCAATCGAAAAAATCAAATCAGTCATCGCTATGATGCAAATCTTGGTAGAATAACCTATAACTATCTGTTGGGTCGTATCCCTGTTTTTGGTTATAAAATTGACTTCTGATCATCAATCACTCCGTTTTCAAGATGAAGTTTCTTGTTTACACATGAAGGGATGTCCTCAATAAAGTGACTGATGTAAATCATAGTGGTATCAGTGCTGCTGGCAATAGCATCAATCAATTGTTTGAAAAATTCAATTTGGCTGCTATCTAGTCCCTGGCAAGGTTCATCCAAAATCAACAGGGGAGGAGCTTTTACGATGGCCCTTGCCAACATGATGATTCGTTGTTGGCCAAGTGATAATTGATGCAAGTATTGGTTTTTTAAATGGGTGATTGACAACAGATCCATCCATTGTAGAATTGAATCTTCTTGAGCGGTATTCAGTTTTTTGAATAGCCCAATGGTATCAAAGAGTCCGGATGCTATTGTTTCGAAAGCAGTAAATCCTTTGTCAAAATACAAGTGAAGTTCGGGAGATACAAATCCAATATTCTTTTTAATATCCCAAATGCTTTCGCCCGTTCCCTTTAGTTTATCAAACAGATAAATTTCATTTGCAAAACCTTGTGGGTTATCAGCAGTGATGAGGCTTACCAGGGTTGATTTACCCGATCCATTATGTCCGCTTAAACTCCATCTTTCACCAGGTTTGATTTCCCAATTGATATTTTTTAAAATTTGTTTTTGGTTGTATACAATAGAAACATTTTTCATGCGAACAGCAAATGCACATTGCACTGATTGCTGTTTTTTAAATTGCTCAATAATGTTATTGGGCAGGATAAAAATTTTATTGTAGCGAGTAGTCCATGGTGCGCATTCGTTCAGGTTTTTTATATGGATCTTTCCTGATTCAATGCTGCCCACTTTGGTTATACAAGAGGGAAGTGTTTGGGGCGAGGTAATTAATATAAATCTTTTATTAACTGCTGAAAGTCCATTGAGTATTTCATTCAGTGCTATCCTTCCTTCTGAGTCCAATCCTACAAATGGATTATCAAGGATGATCAGGTCTGGATTTTGTGCAAAGGCTTTTACAATCTGCAAGCGTTTATTTTCTCCATTCGATAATTGAATAATTGGTTTATTTAATATCTCTTTAATATGAAGCTTTTCAATCCATGTATTTTTAGCATCAATGGAAATACTTTTTAAATCTTCTTCAACGGTCATTGTTTCCTCTGCGTCTGCTGAATTGAATCGTTGTTGATAGTAAAACTGAGATACGTTGCTTTTATTTTTAAAGAGGTGATGTTGCTCGATCAAAACTATTGTTGGATCAATTGCTGATCCTTCTTCATTGATGAAATCAATTTTTCCGTGAAAGAATATTTGCTTGGCGATTGCCTTTGCGAGCAGCGTTTTACCTGATCCAGTTGTTCCAACAAATGCCCATTGTTCATCAGGCTGAATGGTCAAATCAAATGGTTCAATGATTTGTTTCCCACCAATTTGAACAGAGAGTTGTTTGAATTCAATTTTCATTGAAAAACACCATCAGGTGTTAAACTGTTTTCATCAATGATTTAATCGTCTGGAGGAGTCCCTCGCTTACACCAACAACAGGGAGTCTGAATGTGTTTTTGGTAATGCCGAGTTCAGAAAGGTATGCTTTGACGCCACTAGGATTTCCCTCAGCAAACATGGAGGAAATCAGTGGAAGCATTTTTTCGTGGTTGGCTCTTGCTTCTATGAATTTTCCATCCAAGCAAAGATTGACCATGTCTGAGATGAGTTTAGGGTAGGCGTTACCAACCACAGAAATTACCCCAATAGCCCCGCATGCCATAATTGGTAGCGTAATACCATCATCTCCGCTGATCACTTCAAATCCTGCTGGTTTGTCTTTGATGATTTGCATGATTTGTTCAATATTGCCAGATGCCTCTTTTGTGGCAATGATGTTCTTGCATTCCCTGGCAATTCTTAACGTAGTGGCAACGTTCACGTTCATGCCAGTTCTTCCGGGCACATTGTACATGATCACAGGAAGGGGAGCGTTATCATTGATAGCTTTATAATGCTGAAATAGACCTTCGTTATTTGGTTTGTTGTAATATGGACTCACTGAGAGGATGGCGCTGTAGCCTGAAAGGTCAAATTCATTCATGCTTTTTATAACCGCTCTTGTGTCATTTCCACCAACACCTGCAACCAATTTTAATCTGCCTTTATTAAATTGATTTACAAGTGAATACACTTGTTGTCTCTCTTCTTTGTTTAGCGTCGGATTTTCACCTGTTGTACCTAAAGTAACAATATAATCAACCCCACCTTTGACCATGTGCTCCACCAGTTTTTCGAGTGATGCAACATCTAGGTCACCATTTTCTAAAAAGGGCGTAACAATAGCCACACCTGTACCAGCGTATGGGTTCATATTTTTCATTTTCTTATTGTTGACTGGCAGATGCTTCTTCCCATCTACCCATTCTTGCAAATTTTTCTATCCTATCATCAATCCTTTTTTCAGGGTCGATATTTTTCAGTTCTTCAATCGATTTGATCACCTGATCTTTTAGCATGGATGCTGCTTGGTCATGGTCCCAATGTGCTCCTCCTAGAGGTTCAGGGATGACTCCATCCACCAAACCGAAGTTGAGCATATGATCTGAGGTCAGTTTCAATTCTTCAGCGGCTTTTTCTTTTTGATCCCAGCTTCTCCATAAAATAGAACTGCAGCTTTCAGGAGAAATTACTGTATACCATGTGTTTTCCATCATGAAAACCTTGTCGCCTACACCAATACCCATTGCACCACCACTCGCACCTTCACCAATGATCACACATACCACAGGTACTTTGAGGCGTAGCATCTCATAGATATTTCTTGCAATTGCCTCACCTTGTCCGCGCTCCTCTGCTTCAATTCCAGGGAATGCTCCAGGGGTATCCACAAGCGTGACAATAGGTTTATTGAATTTTTCAGCAAGTTTCATCAGCCTGAGTGCTTTTCGGTATCCTTCTGGATTTGCCATACCGAAATTTCTAAGCTGTCTAGTTTTTGTATTTGTTCCTTTTTGCTGACCAAGGATCATGACGGTCTGTCCATCTATTTTTCCAAATCCACCTACAATGGCTTTATCATCTTTGAAGTTTCTATCGCCATGCATCTCAACAAAATCAGTGCATATTTTTTCGATGTAGGAAAGGGTATAAGGTCGATCGGGATGTCTACTCAACTGTACTTTCTGCCAGCTGGTGAGTCCCTTTGTAATCTCTTGTTTTTTTTCAAGGATTTTTTCTTCTAATTGTTTGATCGATGAACTAAGATCTACTTTATTTTTTTCAGCAGTTGACTTGAGCTGTTCAATCTGATCATATAGATCTTTGATTGGCTTTTCGAAATCCAAATATTGTCTAGCGCTACTTTCTGCCATAGTTTTGGTTTGGTTTCAGGGGACGTAAAGGTAAAGAATAAAATAGAAATGAATTTATCTGTTAAACAACTGAATTTCAATTAAGTATAACTTATAAGATGTGGTTCAACAAGTTTCAATAGTTTAGAAGAATGATTGGCATCCTTGTTCAGGTATTCATATCTTTTCTCCTGCTTTATTTTTTTGATCAGGGCAAATTGGAAGTATTGGGCATATATCCAAGTAAGAAGCGAATTGGAAATGCTTTTGTTATTCTCCTGGTTTCAATGATTGCGTGTTCATTGGGCTTTATCTTTAGAATAATATTTGCCAAAGAAACTTGGGGGATCAATACTTTATTCAGTTTTAAATTATTGATCGATGGAATTTGGTGGAATATTAAATCAGTATTGTTTGAAGAATTGATTTTTCGTGGGGTTTTATTGTTCTTGATGATAAAGTGGATCGGGAAAAATTATGGGTTGCTGATCTCTTCCATCGCATTTGGAGTATACCATTGGTTCAGTTTTGAAATTCTAGGAAACTATACAATGATGCTGCAAGTCTTTTTACTGACAGGGGTTGTAGGATTTCTATATGCATGGGGATTTGTAAAATCTCAAAGCATTTATCCTGCAATTGCAATGCATTTTGGATGGAATTTTACACAGGATTTTCTTTTTTCAAGTGGACCTATTGGTAAAGGACTATGGGTGCAATTGTTGCCTAGTCCGCAGATAACGGTTGGGTATTTTGTTTATTTCTTGATTGTATTTGCGCCGATTTTACTATTTCTGCTAATCAACGCCACGCTATTGCATCTATTCAACAAAAAAGTCCACTGAAATTTCAGCGGACTTTAAGCGGACCGGACGGGACTCGAACCCGCGACCTCCGCCGTGACAGGGCGGCATTCTAACCAACTGAACTACCGATCCTTTCAATTGGGATGCAAATGTATAAATTTCCTTTCAATTCAGAAAATCATCCAGATTAAATATCTAAACCCAATTCTCGCTCTATTTCCTCCATTTGAACGATATCCCATGCTTCTGATTCAGTGGGAGTGAGGTGGAAGCCTTCAAATTCTTTATCCATTCCGAGTTGTTTTTGCAAATCTGAAGAAAGTTCACAAACGACAAATGATTTTTGTTGGTTTGATAAAGTCGATTTGAGCTTCAGAAAAAGATTTAAAAATACAGGGTCAATTTGAGCTACGTTTTTGAAATTTAAAATCAAACTCAATTGATTGTTTTGCTGTTCAACAGCAATGAAATTTTCAAGTTCTGCTGCCATATTAGCAGAGAGATCTTTTTCTTCAATGATTATGACATGAAATACTTCCTTGGTATCAATTTTGAAATTCATTCAATAGTATGTTTTGCATGTGTTTGTTGCAGCAAAGATACCGATTTGTTTAAGTTCGGTTAATGTTGACAAATATGCGATTCCACACGATGTAGGTTCGGCAGAATATGCGAATTATTTGGTATTATTGTAAAGAGCTAACAAACAAAATTTATGGACAATAATTTTTCGGCACAGGTAAAGGAAATCATTTCCTACAGCAGAGAAGAGGCGTTAAGGCTGGGGAATGATTTTATTGGAACAGAGCATCTTTTGTTAGGCGTTATTCGCGAGGGAGAAAATACTGCGTTGAAAGTTCTTCAAAACTTGAATGTTGACTTATATGAGTTGAGAAAGGAAGTTGAAATGGCAGTGAAAGATAAGTCGGGTAAAAATATTCAAAATATCAACAGCTTACCGCTCACGCGTCAGGCAGAAAAAGTAATTCGTGTTACTGTGCTTGAAGCAAAAGCGTTGAAGAGTGCCATGGTTGAAACCGAACACTTATTGCTTTCTATCCTAAAAAACAAAGAGAACATTGCAACCCAAATTTTAAATCAGTTTGATATTGATTACGATATGTTCAGAAATGAACTAAATGTTGTCAAGAACAATGATGTAAAAAGTGAATTTTCTGAAGAGCCAGAGGAAGAGTTTGAAGACGAAAGAAAAGGCGCTCAAGCCAAAGCTCGTCCAACTACTCCAGGGTCAAAAAGTAAGACACCTGTATTAGATAACTTTGGGAGAGACATAACAAAATTGGCAGAAGCTGGATCATTGGATCCAATTGTTGGAAGGGAAAATGAAATAGAAAGAGTTTCTCAAATTTTATCTAGAAGGAAAAAGAATAATCCTATTCTCATTGGTGAACCTGGTGTTGGTAAAACAGCAATAGTAGAGGGATTGGCCCTGCGTATTGTACAAAGAAAAGTATCACGCGTTTTATTTGATAAACGAGTTGTATCACTTGACCTCGCTGCATTGGTCGCAGGAACTAAATACCGCGGACAGTTTGAAGAGAGAATGAAAGCGATAATGACCGAGCTTGAAAAAAATCGCGATGTCATACTCTTCATTGATGAGATACATACCATTGTTGGAGCCGGTGGAGCCAGCGGTTCATTGGATGCTTCCAATATTTTCAAACCAGCCCTTTCAAGAGGAGAGTTGCAGTGTATCGGTGCATCCACTTTAGATGAGTATCGTATGCACATTGAAAAAGATGGTGCACTAGACAGACGTTTCCAAAAAGTAATGGTTGAGCCGCCTTCAGTGGATGAAACCATTCAGATTTTAAATAATATCAAATCCAGGTACGAAGATTATCACAGTGTTGATTATTCAAATGATGCAATTGAAGCATGTGTTAAATTGAGTGATCGATATATGACAGATCGTTTATTGCCAGATAAAGCAATCGACGTACTCGATGAGGTTGGTGCAAGAGTGCACTTGAAAAATATTAATGTTCCTGAAGATATCATTGAGCTTGAGAAGAAAATTGAGGACATCAAACTTGAAAAAAATAAAGTTGTCAAGAGTCAGCGTTTTGAAGAGGCTGCAAGTTTGAGAGATCGTGAAAAGAAATTACAGGAAGAGCTTGAGGCAGCAAAAAATTCATGGGAAGAGGAATCAAAAAATAAGCATTATCCGATTTCCGAAGAAGATATTGCCGAAGTGGTAAGTATGATGACGGGTATCCCTGTAAAGAGAATGGTGCAGGCAGAAACGGAGAAGTTGAGAAATATGTCGGTTGACATGAAGGGTATGGTCGTAGGACAAGATGAAGCGATTTCTAAAGTTGTTAAGGCAATTCAAAGAAATCGTGTTGGTTTGAAAGATCCTAAAAAACCAATTGGAACATTCATCTTTCTTGGTCCAACTGGTGTTGGTAAAACAGAATTGGCAAGAGCTTTATCCAGAAATATGTTTGACTCTGAAGATGCATTGATTCGCATTGACATGAGTGAATACATGGAGAAGTTTACAGTAAGCAGATTGATTGGAGCACCTCCCGGTTATGTTGGATATGAAGAGGGCGGGCAACTTACAGAACGTGTAAGAAGAAAACCATATTCTGTTATTCTGTTAGATGAAATAGAGAAAGCGCATCCCGACATTTATAATATCCTTTTACAGGTATTGGATGATGGTCAATTGACAGATGGACTCGGACGCAAAGTTGATTTTAAAAACACTTTGATTATCATGACATCCAATATTGGTGTACGCCAATTAAAGGATTTTGGTGATGGAGTTGGCTTTGCAACTTCTGCAAGACAGGCAAACGCTGAGGAAGCCAATAAGGCTGTCATTGAAAAAGCGCTTAAACGTACCTTCTCTCCAGAGTTTTTAAACAGGGTGGATGATGTGATTATTTTCAACTCGCTTGAAAAAGAACATATCTTCCAGATAATAGATATTCTGATGAAGGGTGTATTAAAAAGATTAAGTACTCTTGGTTTCACCCTTGAACTAACCAATGAGGCAAAAGATTTTATTGCCGACAAAGGTTATGATCAACAATTTGGAGCAAGACCACTTCATAGAGCTATCCAAAAGTATCTTGAAGATCCTTTGGCAGAAGAGATTTTGAATATGACGATCAAGGAAGGAGATGTGATGGTTGCTGATTTAGATAAGGAAAACCAAAAAATTACTTTTACGATCAAGCAGCTTCCAGAGAAGAAGGAGAAATCTAAGGTTTAACATAGACCACAATCAAATAACTTTGCCGTAACATTTGTTGCGGCAATTTTTTATGTATCATACAGAGATCGGGAAAGATATCATTAAGGCAAAACTTCTTCTTGAGAAAGGGGAGCTGGTTGCCATACCAACAGAAACTGTGTATGGATTGGCAGCAAATGCACTTGATCCTTTGGCGGTTGCAAAAATTTATGAAGCAAAAAATCGGCCACAGTTCAATCCGCTGATTATTCATGTTGCAGATATTGATCAATTGAGAAAATATGTTGGACCAATACCTGATGATTGTATTCGGCTGATGCAAGCTTTTTCACCAGGACCAATTACATTTCTTTTAGACAAGTCTGATTTAATTCCAGATATCACAACTGCAGGAAGTTCAAAAGTTGCTGTTCGTATTCCAAATCATCCTTTGACACTTCAATTATTATCTTCTTTATTATTCCCACTGGCCGCACCCAGTGCAAACCCTTCTGGATATGTGAGTCCTGTTCGTGCAGATCATGTAGCGCAAGGTTTACTTGGAAAGATTCCATACATACTTGATGGTGGAAAGTCTACAGTTGGACTGGAGTCAACTATTGTTGGCTTCCAGGATGGTGATACATTAGTACACAGATTGGGTGGAATTGATGTAGAAGAAATTGAAAAAGTATTGGGAAAGGCAGTTAAAATTTCTATTACCCATGATGCCCCAAAAACACCAGGACAATTAAAAAGTCACTATGCGCCAAGAAAAAAATTGATTGTAGGCGATATAGAAAAACTAATCACTGACTTTGCCGATAAAAAATTAGGCATCATTTCATTTCAACATAAATATCCATATACAATTCCACAGATCATACTTTCAGAAAAAGGAAATCTTGCTGAAGCAGCTTCGAGGCTGTTCAGTGCGATGAGAGAGATGGATAATTTTGATATTGATTTGATACTGTCTGAATGGGTTCCTGAAGAAGGGGTTGGTAGAGCGATCAATGATAGGTTGAGAAAGGCATCTCATTAAACAATTTCACTCAGTTCCAGCCATCTCATTTCTTTTTCATCGATTGAATTTGAAACATCTTTGAATTTTGCTGAAATATCCTGCAATTCTTGGTAGGCTAAACTACCCGAGGCAAGTTTTTCAGAAAGCACTTCTTTTTCTTTGTTTAGTTTTTCCAATTCCGCTGTCAGCAATTCAAATTCTCTTTTTTCTTTGAAGCCTGCTTTCTTTTTTAGTACAACCTCTTCAGCTTCTTTTTGTTTGATCTCTTGCGGACCTGATGAAGGTTTCGTGTCTTTAGATTCGCGTTCCACTCTGTACGATGCATAGTTTCCAGGGAAGTCAATAATTTTCCCATCTCCTTCAAATACAAATAAATGATCGACAATTCTGTCCATGAAATATCGATCATGACTAATGATCATCAGACAGCCAGGGTATTCAAATAAGAAATTCTCCAAAACAGAAAGGGTAGGTAGATCCAGATCATTTGTAGGTTCATCCAGAATGAGAAAATTGGGATTTTTAAAGAGAATTGTCAGTAGTTGCAATCTTCTTTTTTCTCCTCCACTTAAATGACTGATATAGCTATACTGCTGATCAGGAGTGAATAGAAAAAGTTCCAGGAATTGGGCAGCACTCATCGAACCACCTTTAGCCAATGGGAAACTTTCTGCAATTGTTTTTACATATTCAATCACTCTCATATCCTGTTTCAGTGTGAGTCCCTGTTGAGAGTAATATCCAAAAACAATGGTTTCTCCGATATTGATTTTTCCGCTATCTGCTTCTTCAATGCCTTGAAGGATATTTACGAAAGTTGATTTACCTGCACCATTTCTTCCAATAATGCCAACCCTTTCACCTTTTTTAAAAGTGTAGTCGAATCCTGTAAGGATTTTCTTTTCTCCAAAGCTTTTATAAACTTTTTTCATTTCGACCACTTTCCCGCCAAGTCGATTCATTTTTAGCTGGAGTTCAACTTGTTTGTCTTCTATTTTTTGTTTTGCAACTTTCTCGATTTCATAGAATGCATCCTGGCGACTTTTGGATTTAGTTGTCCTCGCCTTAGGTTGCTTTCTCATCCATTCAAGTTCTTTGCGATAGGTGTTTCGAGCTTTATCAATCGATGCTGATTCACTTTCAATACGTGCAGCTTTCTTCTCAATATAGTTTTCGTAATTCCCTGTATATGTATATATTTTTTCGTTGTCTAGTTCCCAAATTTCATTACATACACTATCAAGAAAATATCGGTCGTGTGTTACGAGAAGCAATGTTGTGTTTTCGTTATCGAGATAATTTTCAAGCCATTCTACCATTTCAACATCAAGATGGTTGGTTGGTTCATCCATGATTAACAGACAGTGTTGATGTTCAAAACCAACATCAATCAATGTTTTTGCAAGAGCGATTCTTTTCTTTTGTCCCCCGCTTAAGTTTTTTATCAGGAGATCCAAATGGTGAATATTTAATTTCCCCAATATCTGTTTGACCTTAGCATCGAAGTCCCAGGCATTTTTCTCATCCATTTCAATAATCGCCTTGGTAATCAATTCAGCGTTTCCTGAATCCTCTGCGGCTTCATAATTTTTTATGGCATTCAGCACTGGATGATTATGAGAGAAAATATTATCAAGAATACTTGAGTTTTCTTCAAAGTTTGGATCCTGCTCAAACATCACAACTTTAACTTCTTTATTGATCCAGACGGTACCCTCATCAGCAGTTTCTTTTCCGGCAAGAATATTGAGCATTGTCGACTTTCCAGATCCATTTCTGGCTATCAATGCAATTTTATCACCTTCGTTGATATGAAAACTAATGCCTCTAAAAAGCGGTTTAATACCGTAAGATTTTCCGATCTTTTCTACACTTACAAAATGCATTTTGCAAAGATACTATATGTGGTAGGCAACTCAGTGAATAATCGATAACTTTGATACAAATTAACTGAAATGAAGAAGCTTTTATTAATCGCGCTTACATTGACTGTTTCATTTGTTTTTGGTCAATCAAAAAAAGCAAAAAACTTTTATGAATTAAAGGTTTATGAATATAAGACCAAACAGCAGGAGGCGGTGATTGATCAATTTTTATCAGAGGCTTACATTCCTTTTATGCATAAAAAAGGAATTAAGCATATTGGAGTTTTTACAGGAAGGGCAAATGATACCTCAGCAACAAAGAAATTATATGTATTGGTTCCTTACAGAAGTTTAAATGAAATACCTGTTATCAACAATGATTTGTTCAAAGATGATCAGGTAGCTTTAAAAGGAGCTGCCTACCTTGATGCAACACCTGATGCAGTTCCATATGATAGAATCGTGAACTACATCATTGAGGGATTTAGATTTTCTCCAACACTTACACTGCCGAAATTAAGTGGATCGGTAGAGGATAAAGTGTATGAACTCAGAAGTTATGAAGGTCCTACCGAAAAGCGTTACAGAAAAAAAGTTGAGATGTTCAATGAAGGAGGGGAGATTGACCTGTTTGCAAGATTGAATTTTAATGCCATATTTTATGGTGAAGTAATTAGTGGTCCAACCATGCCGAATTTGATGTATATGACAAGCTTTGAAAGTAAAGATGATCGTGATGCACATTGGAAGGCTTTTTCAAATGATCCTGTTTGGAAAGACATCTCTACTCGTCCGGAATATCAGAAAATTGTAAGTAAAAATGTTACGCTCTTTTTAAAGGCTAAATCATATTCAGACTATTAATTCAATTCATACAATGGATGTATTGCAAAAAATTAAATCGGCCGTTGATTATATTGAATCAAAATGTTCCTCTATTCCTCAAATTGGAGTGATATTGGGCAGTGGTTTAGGCGGATTTACAGAAGAGATGAGCATCGAGGCTGAAATCAATTATGCAGATATACCCAATTTTCCGGTATCAACAGTTGAAGGGCATAGTGGTAAAATGTTGATTGGTAAAATGGGGGGAAAGCAGATTGTGGTTTTATCTGGAAGGTTTCATTACTATGAAGGATACTCAACCCAAGAAGTGGTATTTCCAATTCGTGTGTTGCAGAAAATGGGCGTACATCATTTATTGATTACCAATGCTGCTGGCGGTACCAATACTGATTTCAGTGTAGGCGATTTAATGGTAATCAAAGATCATATCAGTTTCGCCATTGTAAATCCTTTGATCGGTAAGAATATAGATGAATTAGGCACTCGCTTTCCTGATATGAGTGAACCCTATTCAAAGAAGCTCATATCTAAAGCAATTCAAATTGCTAAGCAAGAAAACTTTGAATTGAAGGAGGGGGTATATTTTGGAGTAACCGGACCAACATTTGAGACCCGTGCAGAATATAAGCTGATTCGCCTTTTAGGAGCAGATGCAGTGGGTATGAGTACAGTGCAAGAGGTCATTACAGCCGTACATGCTGGAATGAATGTATTTGCCATTAGTGTGATTACTGATATTGGCATAAGAGAAGAAGAAAACATCATTTCACATAAAGATGTTTTGGATGCAGCAAATGCTTCAGCTCCGAAATTAACTTCCCTTTTAAAGTCAATGATAACTTCATTAGATCTTGCTTCATAAATTTGAGGCATCAAGGCTCATGTTGCAATTCAAATCTTCTCACATATTTTTATTGATCATATTGCTGTTGATTCAGCAGCATGATTCATTCGGCCAGATGCCCGGTATGATGAGGCGAATGCAAAATATGGGGGGATCGAGTGGAGGCATGAGGTCTGCAGGTGGGGGAGGTGATTCACTCAGTTTTGAAAAAAGAAATTTTGCTGCGGACTCCGTAAATGTTCAGTTCAGGTATCTGGATACATCTAAATATCAATCTTTTGATTCAAGTATTGATGATTTTTATAAACGTGTTCCATTAAAGCCATGGTTGGTAAACATAGGGTATAATGGAAATCCTACTAAATCCATCTTGTTTAGTCCGATGCGCGGGATTGGCTGGGATGCTGGATTTCATGCCTTAGATCCTTTCGCTTTTACTTTGCATGAAACAAGGTTTATGAATACTACCAAGCCCTATACTGAGCTTGGTTATTTGATCGGAAGCAAGGCTGAACAACAGATCAGTATTTTGCATACACAAAATATATCTCCAGATTGGAATGCAGTTGCTCAATACAGGTTGATCACCGCCCCTGGTACTTTCAATTCTCAAAATTCAAGTCATAATAATATTAGAATCAACAGTGATTTTACATCAAAGAACAGAAGGTACCATGCGTATTTAATTATTTTATCAAACAGTTTACAGTCGGCAGAAAATGGGGGTATTCAGGATGAATCTTTTTTAATCAATGAAAATCCGGCATACAATGACCGGTTCAATATTCCCACCAATCTTGCTCCTTCTATATACAGTTCAAGAAATTTTTTCAAGGTCAATTTGTTAACTGGAAACAAGTATACCAATAGAACATTGCTATACCGTCATCAATTTGATTTTGGGAAAAAAGATTCTGTCATTACAGATTCAACTGTAGTAAGATTTTATCTTCCTAGGCTAAGACTTGAGCATACGGTTGAATCATCCAATCATTCATTTCTTTATTTGGATGTACAGCCAGGAGGAGCTAGTAGTTTTTATAATACATACTATGGAATTGGGCAACTTCCTGACACAGTTCGTTTTTCAATGACTAATAAATCATTGAAAAACGACTTTTCATTTATTCAATTTCCTGATGCCAAAAACTTGTTACAATATTTTAAAGCAGGCGTCAGTCTCATCAACTATAGAAATCTGTCTGGGAGTAATGATGATCTTTTTGCAAATATGCTTCTTCATGGAGAGTACCGAAATCTAACGCGGAACAAGAAGTGGGATATGCTTTTATATGGTGAATTCATTGCCGTAGGGAGAGATATTGGGAATTATAATTTAAAAGCAAATTTGCAAAGATCTTTGGGAAGTAAAATCGGGACATTGCAACTGGGTGCAGAAAATGTGAATCGATCTCCTTCATACATTTATAATAATGCGACTGCATTCCCGATAAAATTCAAATCAACTATTTCAGACGAAAATATTTCAAATCTTTTTGGTGTATTGTTCTTAAAGAAGCTTAATATTTCTCTTCAGTTCAATTATTATTTAATATCAAATTATACTTATTTAAAAAATTTCACAGAGGTTGATCAATACAATACTGTTTTTCAAATTTTAAGAGCAGGTGTTTTGAAGGAGATAAAATTGTATCGAAATTTCAAATGGACAACCGAAGTATTTCTGCAATCCATTCCTGGAAATGCACCTATTCACCTTCCATCAGTTTTTACCAGAAACAGAATTGGTTACGAAGGCCGACCTTTTAGAAATTTATATTTGGCTTCAGGTGTGGAGCTAAGGTATCATAATGCATATTATGCTGATGGGTATTCGCCATTAACCGGTCAATTTTACTATCAGTCATCTGTGAAAATCAGTAATCGCCCTGATATTCATTTATACAACAACTTCAGGATCAGAAGCTTTACTGGGTTTGTCAGACTCGAAAACCTAAATACCATCACCCAGCAATATGGATTTGGGTTCAAGCAAAACAATTTCGCCGCACCTCTTTATCCCACACCAGGATTGGTTTTCAGGATGGGAATTTTCTGGAATTTTGTCAATTAACTGAAATGTTAAATTGATAAATTTTCGAGCGACAATATTTGTCATGCACTACATTTGTAGTACTAAAAAATTGAACTATGAAAATAAAGTACATTAGCCTCTTTGCTGCAATGGCATTTTTTTTCAGCCTGAATTCATTTGCTCAAAAAACTGAAGAAATCAAAGTTTGGGGCAATTGCGGGATGTGTAAAAAAACCATTGAAGCAGCTGCAGTAAAGGCAGGTGCAAAATCTGCTAACTGGAATAAGGATACAAAAGTTTTGAGTGTCGATTTTAAAGAAAAAAAGACCGACATACAGAAGATTCAGCAGGCAATAGCAAATGCTGGATATGATACCCAAGACGTTGCTGCAACAGCAGACGCCTATGGAAAATTAGCAGAATGCTGTCAGTATCCAAGAAAAGATGCTGATAAAAAATAATCATTTCGGGGCCCAGTATCATGGGCCTCTTTTATTCTACTACTATGTTGCTTAAAAGGATACTTCAATTTATAGGCAACTTATTCACAAAGAAAGATTGCTGTAAATAAGTCATCTAATCAATTGGCCTAATGTTGTACATTTAGGCGGGTTGAATTGAATGTTTATTGGGACCTGTTTTTTCCATTTGGCAGTTTAATTGAGCCTTAATTTTTCCTGAAAATAACCTAGTTAGGATCATGCTCAATGCCATTATACACTTCTCCGTAAGAAATAAACTTGTTGTTGGATTATTTACCCTTGCCTGGATCATCTGGGGAGTAGTTGAATTGCTTCGTTTGCCAGTTGACGCACTTCCCGACATTACATCAAATCAGGTTCAAGTAATTACTGTTTCTCCAACCCTTGGCTCGATGGAAGTGGAGCGTTTGATTACCTTTCCCATAGAACAGGCATCCTCAAATATACCTGGTATAAAAGAAATCAGGTCCATCTCTCGATTTGGTTTATCTGTCGTGACAATAGTTTTTGAAGATGAACGTGATGTTTATTGGTGTCGACAGCAAGTAAGTGAACGGATGTCGCTGATAAAAGATGAAATTCCAAAAGAAGCTGGAACGCCTGAATTGGCTCCTGTTACTACCGGACTCGGTGAAATTTATCAGTACGTCGTTCGTCCAAAAAAAGGTTACGAGAATAAATTTGATTTAACTGAATTAAGAACGATACAAGACTGGATCGTAAGACGACAATTACTTGGTACGCCAGGTGTTGCTGATGTAAGCAGTTTTGGCGGTAAACTAAAGCAATATGAAGTTGCTCTAGATCCTGTCAAACTCAAAAGTATTGGCGTGACCCTTCAGGAAGTTTTTAATGCACTTGAAGCCAATAATCAAAATTCTGGTGCGGCATATATTGAAAAGGGTCCTGCACTTTTATTTATCAGGACTGAAGGATTGGCCAAAAGTATCGATGAGATTGAAAATATTTATGTTTCCAGATCTGCCGCAGGTACTCCGGTTTATGTTAAAGATGTTGCTGCTGTTAGGATAGGAAGTCCAATTCGCTATGGGGCATTAACTTATAAGGATCAGGGTGAAGTTTCAGGCGCAGTGGTATTGATGTTAAAAGGTGAGAATGCTTCAAAAGTCATCAAAGGCATTGATGCTCGAATGGAACAAATCAAAAAAACTTTGCCCGATGGAATAGAAATAGAAACATTCCTCGACAGGAAAAAAATGGTTGGAAGAACGCTTAACACCGTTCAAACAAACCTATTGGAAGGGGCATTAATTGTTCTTTTAATTTTGGTTTTGTTTTTAGGTAACCTGCGTGCAGGTTTGATTGTTGCCTCTGTCATTCCTTTAGCAATGCTTTTTGCTGTTGGCATGATGAATCTTTTTGGCGTATCAGGTAATTTGATGAGTTTGGGGGCACTTGATTTTGGACTGATTGTGGATGGTGCGGTAATCATCGTTGAAGCTGTTCTTCATCGATTGCATGGAAATAAGCATGAGGGCTTAATGTTGAGACAACATCAGATGGATCAAACTGTAGAACAATCCGCTGGAAGAATGATGGGTGCAGCGGTGTTCGGACAAATTATCATCTTGATTGTTTACATACCGATTTTAAGTTTAACCGGTATAGAGGGTAAAATGTTTAAGCCAATGGCTCAAACTGTAGCTTTTGCATTGATAGGTGCATTCATTCTCTCGCTCACTTATGTGCCAATGATGACTAGTCTTGTTTTGAGTAAGAAATTATCCGGTCATGATTCATTTGCAGACAAGTGGATGAACCGATTGCAGGAATCTTTCAAAGGTTCATTGACCAAATTGATCTTACACCCAAAGAAAATTATCATATCTGCTCTTGTTTTATTTTCTATATCAATTTTAGTTGCTTCAAGACTGGGTGGTGAATTTATACCCGAACTGGAAGAAGGTGATTTTGCTATTGATGCAAGATTGATCACAGGCGCTTCTTTAAATGAAACAATTGAATCAACTCAAAAAGCTGTTGCTGAATTACAAAAGTTTCCTGAGGTCGAGAAGGTCGTAACCAGAATTGGGGCAAGTGAAATCCCTACGGATCCGATGCCTATCGAAATGACGGATATTATTGTTAACCTCAAAGACAAGAAAGAGTGGACCAGTGCTGAATCCTATGATGAATTGGCAAACAAAATGAGTGCCGCGATTGCAAAAGTTCCTGGATTGACAGGAGGGTTTCAATATCCAGTTCAAATGAGATTCAATGAACTCATTGCTGGTGCAAAACAAGACGTTGTATGCAAGATCTTCGGAGAAAATCTTGACACCCTAGCGAATTATGCAGAGAAATTCTCAGAAATTATCAAACAGGTTCCAGGTGCAAAAGATGTATTTGCTGAGCGTGTAACTGGACTCCCACAAATTGTAATCAGATATAAAAAGAATGCAATTGCTGCTTATGGATTGAATATTTCAGCTATTAATCGTGTTTTAAGAGCATCATTCGCAGGAGAATCAGCCGGGAAAATTTATGAGAATGAAAGAAAGTTTGATTTGGTAGTAAGATTGACAGGCGACAGGCGAAATGATCTGGAAGATTTGAGGACATTACTGGTAACCAACAATGAGGGTGTAAGTATCCCATTGGAACAAGTTGCAGATATATCTATTGAGGATGGTCCTAATCAAGTGCAACGCGAAGATGCCAAACGAAGAATTACAGTTGCCTTCAATGTTCGAGACCGAGATGTACAGTCAGTTGTAGAGGATGTTCGAAACAAAGCCAAAACAATTCAATTGCCTGCAGGATATTATGTTACGTATGGAGGGCAATTTGAAAATCTGGTAGAAGCAAAAGGAAGGTTGATGATAGCGGTGCCCATTGCGTTGTTTTTGATTCTCCTGATCTTATATTTTTCATTTGGGTCATTGCGTTATGGACTACTAATTTATACAGCTATTCCACTCTCTGCAATCGGAGGCATTTTGTTATTATGGGCAAGAGGTATGCCTTTCAGTATATCTGCAGGAATTGGTTTTATTGCGCTCTTTGGAGTCGCTGTGCTCAATGGAATTGTATTGATCAATGAATTTAATCGTTTGAAGAAAGAAACTGACATGGACATTAGTGAACTTGTAATCAAAGGAACTACTACAAGATTACGCCCTGTATTAATGACTGCTGCCGTTGCCTCACTTGGATTTTTACCCATGGCACTCAGTACAAGTTCTGGAGCAGAAGTCCAAAGACCCCTGGCTACTGTTGTGATTGGAGGGTTAATCTCAGCTACTTTTCTCACATTGTTTGTATTGCCCGTTTTGTTTGCCTGGGTTGAAAAAAGAAAATCAACTTTAAATAAGACGTTGACATTATTCATCATCGGATTAATTTCCTCACAAATTGGACTTTCCCAGCAAAAGAAATATGTGCCAATTGATTCAATTGTTTCATTGATCAATAGCAATGCCTTATCAATAAAAATTTCAGAAAAAAATACAGAGGCATATCAAGCGTTAAGATCAAAGCCAGCAGAATTGCCTAGAACAGTTGCTGGAATTGAGTATGGTAATATCAACAGTGCTTTTAACGATACAAGGATATTCTTCAATCAAGGGTTTCAACTCCCGTTTGTTTATCAAAGTCAACGAAAGTATTATGATCAAAGTATTGGTCTTAGTATAGCACAAACTTCATTGACAAAAGCAGAGTTGAATTGGAAAGTCAGACAGATTTGTTACGCTATCCTCGATTTAGATAGAAGAGAAATCATTTTGTCTGAACTAGAAAAGAATTTCTCAGAATGGTCACGTATTGCCAGTGTTCAAAAATTACAAGGCGAGATCAATGCAAGTGTACTTAATGCCATTAAAGTTCAATCTTCGCAGCAATCATTGCAAAAACAGCTTCTCAATGCAGAAAGAGAGGGGTTGATTTCAGAACTCAATATCTTACTTAAAAATAGTGATGGCACAATTCTGCCGAAAGCAGATACCCTTTATTTTCCATCGGTTCAAATGCGTTATGATCAATTGCAATCACATGCGCTGATCAATGTGTCTGATGCAATCATTGCACAGCAAAATGCCCTATTGAAAATTGAAAAAAACAAACTTGTACCAGATTTCAATCTAGGGTATAGTAATTTATCCATCATAGGATGGCAATCACCCGATGGTATCAGTCAAAAGTATTATGGCAGTGGAGCAAGATTTGGAATTTATCAATTTGGGATGGGTTTGCCGATTTTCAATGGTGCAATCAAAGCTAGAATTCGATCCTCAAAAATTGGGCTGGAAATTGCAGAGTTGAATAAGATTCAAAAAATGGATCAACTCAATGCTCAATACCAACGCCTGTTGAATGTATATAAACAGCAGATCAATACCTATAATTACTATGTAAGTGAAGGTTTGAAAATGGCAGATGAAATGATTACTCAATCTGCACTCAGGTTCAAAAATGGAGACATATCATTTGCTGAATGGGCTTTATTGGTCAATCAGTCACTTCAAATAAAAATATCACATGCTGAAATCATTAAGTCACTGCAATTTTCTTTAGCAGAATTCAAGTATTTAACCGAGAAAAAATAAATTATGCGTATCCTACTTTCTTTATCCATATTGATGTTGTTCCTGATGGGTTGCGGCTCTTCTAAAAAGGAAAATGTTGAATCTAAAGCAGAACTGCCTGTAGATGAAATCACAATCAATGCTGATCAGCAAAAGACATTGAATCTTCAATTTGGAGGTTTAGAAAAGATGAAGATGAGTACTGTGCTTGATATTCAAGGTAAAATTGATTTACCTCCACAGAATATTATCTCTGTTAACTTTCCATTGGGAGGCTATTTAAAGAGTACAAAATTAATACCAGGTATGCGTGTTCAAAAAGGGGAAGTAATTGCTGTAATCGAAGATCAATCGATTGTTCAGTTACAGCAGGACTATCTCTCTGCAAAAGCTAAGTCTGTATTAAATGGATTGGAATTTGACAGACAAAAGAATTTATTTGATGCTAATGCAGGCACATCTAAAAACTACCAACAGGCTGAAGCTGAATTGAAAATGCAACAGGTATTGGTGAAAGGCCTTTCTGAAAAATTAAAGCTGATTGGTATTGATCCCTCTTCGCTCAATGAAAATACAATATCAGGACAGGTACAATTGAAATCATCCATTAATGGATATGTATCGAAAGTCAACGTTAATACAGGAAAATATGTTCAACCTGCTGAGACCTTATTTGAGCTCATCGATCCTGATGATATTCATGTTGCGTTGACAATATTTGAAAAGGACTTGAATAATATTCATAAAGGCGATGAGGTCAGGATTCATTTTATTGATGATCCATCAAAAAATTATATTGCTGAAGTAATACTCGTGAATAGGGGACTGGATGACAATCGCACTGCATTGGCACATTGTCATTTTAAATCGCAGCCTAAAGACCTCTTGCCCGGGATGTTTGTTGAGGGTCAAGTTGATGTTTCCAATAAAGAAGTTACTGTGCTTCCCGATGATGCAATTGTCAGATCAGGTGATCATCAATTTGTATTTGTGAAAAAGGTAGAAGGAAAATTTGAGATGAAAAAAATAGTTGCAGGATTATCAAAGGATGGTAAAACTGAGGTTGTATCCGGACTTGAATCTGTTCCTCAGGGAGCTATCGTATTAAATAATGCGTTTAAACTACTGGGTATATTAAAGAATAGCGGAGAATAGATTATTCACTTCTATAATCCTCGCGAACTGGATTAAATACATCTATTAATTTGCAATCTTCATGAGCGATAGCGCTGTGTGGAACATTAGAAGGAATTACCTGTATCATTCCGCTTTCTAACATTACAGTTTCATTCCCGATTTTCATTTCCATTCTACCTTCAAGCATCACTGTAATTTGCTCGTGTGGATGCTGATGGAGACCTAATGTGCTCCCTTTTTCTATAGTAACCCATCCTGTAGTAAGTTGACTCCCATGAACATACTGTCCAGTTATCCCTGTTGAAAGTAATTTCTTTTTGATATCCTTGATATGTGGCATATGCTTTATATTTCAAAGTAGGCTACACTTCCGCCGACCCATTCTTTATCTTTATTGTATCTCGTTCCAATCATTTTACCTTTGCTGAGTCTTGCTAAATTAGTAACTAATATCGGATCACTTTCTCCTTCATTCCAAATGTACATCATACGGATCTCGACTTTGGCATTACCATCTGGCGTCTCAATACATGAGGCATAGTTCACTTTTTTCTGTAAAATCCAGTTTGATGTGTCCTCCACAGCTGATATATCTGATGGTTTTACGTCTATTATCACACCTTGTCCTGCGAAAGAGAAAAGCGGTTTCAACACATAATTTTCTAAATCTTCAGGTATAGCAGTCAATTTGTTTAGAAAATGAGTTGCTGGAATATTTGGATGATTGAGATAGGGTAGAAGGTATTTTGATATTTGATAAAACCAGTTTGGATGGGGTATCCACTCTACATCTAAATCTTTTTGGATATCAACCAAATTGGTAAAATTCTTTTTTTCCTGCTTGAGTTCGTCAATGATAACACGATTATATATTCTTTTGATATATTTTCTTTCTCCATTCACCATGTAATAGAGTCTTCTTCCATCAAGGTTGAGCTCAGATATACAAATTGGTTTGATGCCAAATAATTTTTCAGTCAGGTAAAAATCAATTCTTGTTTTTTGTTGATGCGGTTTGATTTCCAACAGCACAACTTCTTCTGGGTTTAATCCGCCCACAAGAAAATTTTTAATTATTTGAATATATTTTTCTTGATCGAGTCCATTAAAATAACTGGAGAACCCATCAGGTTTTTCAAAATAACCTTCCAAGACAATGGGGTAAACACCTTGAAATGCATACAATGAAGGAAAGCCTTGTAATTCAATCAATGCAGGGTAGAATTCATTTTTTTCGTTTATACAAATACCGAAATCAAAGACCAGACAATGTGGAATATTATTTTGGTGTGGGAATGATTCACCATTTGGAATGGCATCTGCTATTTTATTATTGAAATCAGGTGATTTGATTTGTTCAATGATGTAATCGCAAGTTGAAATAATCTTGTTTTTCATTGCGCGATCAATGAAAACAGGTGTTTCAGCCACCCTGAAATCTAAAGCACCAGGAAATAAACCATTTAATTCATCTAGAAAAGCTTTGTATTTCTCTTCTTTAAATTGCTGATTATATGCTTTCCTGATGTGTTGAATCATGAGAGCGAGTATGGATGCTGAATTTGAGCAATGGCTTGTAAAATGAAATTTGGAAGAATCTGACTGTTGGTCAGACTAATTTTGTCTGGATCATTCAGATGCTCAATCATTGATTCCCATTTTTGTTGTCCATGGTTTTCAATAACATTTTTCTTTTTTTCTTCCTGCAATAAATACATACTCATTCCCTCAGCATCTGCTTCTGGATGGAATTGTGTTCCAACTATATATGGATTAAAACGAATAGCCATTACTGCTCTTTCCAATGGAACATGGGGCCTTTCTTTTTCGATGCACAGAATTTCACCTCCCATTTGGTGCACTTTATGCTTATCCGGCTGAACAACCTGATAGTCCCTGCTGTCAACTCCATAGAATGGATCTTGAAGTCCATCAAATACCGGGTCAACTGTTCCGTGATATTTTAGCATATGAATGGGGAATACCCCAAACGAAGTGGATTTTCGTTTAATGACATCAGCAATCTGAAAAAATCGGCATGCCAGTTGGAAGGAGTGGCAAATTAAAAAAACGAATTTCTTTTGGAGCTTATTGGGATTATTATTCCATTGATTGATAGACTCAAGCCAATTGAAATAGGCAATTTCCCATGCAGCATCTTTGCTTTCGAGCGGACTGCCTGGGCCACCTGATGATATAAATATATCGAAATCAAGTGAAGGGATTTGAATTGATTTTCGTACCTCAAATTCTTCCCACGATATACCTGCATTAGAAGTTTGTTGAACGCGGTTTAAAATATCTCTAATGCATCGCATTCCTTCATTTTTCACACCTTCGTTAAGGTCTAGCACTGCGATCTTAATCTGACTCATCTTAATGGCAAAGTTACAAGATTAAAGGTTGGCTAGAAAATTCGACTCTATAAAGGCAGCAACAGATTCGTGATCTTGTTTTACTTTGTATGCTTCTAGCTGTCTATCTGCCCCGGTTCCTTTTTGAATGATTTTTTCAATTGTTTTCAATTCTGTTCTGCACCCCAATTCATCAACAACATCATCAACAAAATCCAATAATTCCATGATCAAATCTTTTGTTGGCACTTCTTTTTCAATTCCAAAATCGATCAATTTATCATCAATGCCATACCGGGATGCTCTCCATTTATTCTCATTGACCAATGCACGAGGATAAATCATGAATGTAAGATTGGAGAGTCGCAGTTTAAAAAGTTTTGCGCAAATACACTGAAACAATGCTGCGAAGGCAACACTTTCATCAACCGTAAGTGGAACATCACATACCCTAAATTCAACTGTGCCATAAAAGGGATGTACACGAAGATCCCACCATATTTTTTTTGCATTATCAATACAGTTCGTTTTGATCAGCAGGTTTACATAATTTTCATATGCACTATAACTGTCAAAATAATCAGGGATACCAGTTCTTGGAAATTTATCGAATACTTTTGTTCGATATGATTTGAATCCGGTATTTCTCCTTTCCCAAAAAGGGGAGTTAGTGCTCAATGCAAAAACATGCGGCAAAAAATATCTTGCTGCATTTGCAATATGAATGGCCATTTCTTTAGAAGGCATTCCTACATGCACATGGAGTCCAAATATTAAATTTGATCTTGCAGCATCTTGCATTTCATTTACGATCTCTTTATATCTTTCATGATCTGTAATCAATTGTTTTCTCCAAGTACTGAATGGATGAGTACCTGCTGCTCCAACACTGAATCCTTTTGAAGTGGCGATATCTTTGATGGTCTTTCTTAAATGCGTAATATCTTTTCTTGCGTTTTCGATATTACTGCAGATATCAGTTCCCACTTCAACTACAGCCTGATGCATTTCAGCTTTTACTTTGTCTTTAAATATCTTTTGACCCTCTGTAACAATCTGTTGTTCATGACTGATCAACTCTTTTGAAGTAGGATCAATAACCATATATTCTTCTTCAATACCAATCGTAAAGACTTTATAGTCGATCATAATTATTTTTTTGAAGGATTGTTTAATGGTTGTTGATTTGCACTTCTTTTTACAAATTCACCCCACACCAAATTGTCTCTCTTGTCGGAATATGATTCGGCTAATTCTATGGCATAATTGGCGGCGTTTTCAACCACCCATTCAAAATTTTCTTTCCCAACACTTTTTAAATCTGCATCTGGAGCTGGATTACAGAAATCAATAGCGTAGGGTATACCGTCTCTCACAGCAAGTTCTACTGTATTAAAATCATAACCCAGGTATTGATTGATTTTTAAAACAATATTTTCCATCTCTTTCAATAATGATGCAGATGGTTTATGGTCTGCCACATACCTCAAGTGGTGCGGATTTCTCGGCTCATAAGGCATGATTCTTACATGTTTTCTTCCAATGCAATAGCATCTATAGTACTCAGAAAAAATTATTTCCTCCTGTAGCAGCATTACAAGCTGACCTGTTTCTGCATGACGTTCAAAAAATTCCTCGATGCTATTAAGCTTGTATACATTTTTCCATCCACCACCAGAAAATGGTTTCATATATGCCGGGAAGCCTACATAATCAAAAATGCCTTTCCAATCGAGTGGATACGCAAGATTGCTGAATGATTCTGAAGAAGTGTCGTCTGGTAATTCTCTTGATGGTAGGATCACGGTTTTAGGAACAGGCACACCAATTTTAGTTGCCAATGCATTATTAAAAAACTTTTCATCAGCGCTGAACCAGAAAGGATTATTGATCACTGCTGTTCCACTGATTGCTGCATTCTTTAAAAAAGCCCTGTAAAAGGGGACGTCTTGAGAAATACGATCAACAATTACAGCATAGTCAGTATGGGCACCCTGTATGACTTTATCAATCTTTACAGGCTCTGCCATTATCCCTTTTACTTTTTTTTGATTGATTCTCTCTACAAAAGCTTCAGGGAAAGAACGTTCTTTGCCATGCAGTATTCCTATTTTCTTCATAAAATAAAATTGCTTGTCTTCCTAAGTTACTGCATTTCTTAATTTTGTACACTCATCATTATGGCTTTGCTAAAAGATTATCATACTCATCTTATTTCATCTGCAACCTTGAACAGGGTGGTGAGAACTGATTTTTATACCTCAGATATTCATCAACATTCTAATCAGACAGATCTTTTATTTATAAATGATGGGCAGGATTTATTGCAGATGGACCTTAAGAATTGGTTAAATGAGATGAATGCTCCATTAATGGTTGTGGGTATTCATGCAGGTATTGATCGTAAACAGGAGTATGGTGTGGCAGGGATGCCAGACTTTATGAACAGGGGGGCTAGGGCAGAGCAATACGCAAATTTCATCATGCAGGAGTTATTGCCTCATGTCAATAATGTTTTGGGAGATTGTACAGTGCGGAATAAGTATGTAGCGGGTTTTTCATTGGGGGGATTGATGGCATTTGATTTGGCAATGGAATTCCCAACTGATTTTAATGCTGCAGGTGTTTTTAGCGGTTCTTTCTGGTGGAGATCGAAAGATTTAAAAGATGGGTATGTAGAGGAAAGGGATAGGATAATGCATGCTAAAATCAGGACTAAAAAACATAATGCCCATCAAAGATTTTTTTTACAAACAGGTGCGTTAGATGAGAAAGCTGATCGTAACAAAAATGGAATCATTGATTCAATTGATGATACATTGGATATTATAAAAGAATTAGAAAGTATTGGCTTTGATAAAGAAAGTCAAATCAAATATGTAGAGCTGGCCGATGGAGCACATGATCTAGCAACCTGGTCGAGAGTGATGCCAGGTTTTCTAACTTGGTTGAACGTCAAATAAAAAAGCATCTCATTGGAGATGCTTTTTTATCATTATTTAGTGCGTTTATTATTTTACGCCAAAGGAAAGAGCAAGCTTTTCCCATTTCATGGTTACACCGCCTTTGGTTACTTCAAATTTCAATGCTTCAGTTAATTCATTCACTGCAGATGGTTTTACTTTCACACGAAGTACATCATCATCTTGTTTGTAGTTGAATGCTCCCCACTGATCTGTTGTTTTATTGAAAATGATGGTCCACTCATTTTTTTCAGGAAGCGTGAACAATGCATATTTACCTTTTTTAAGTGGTTGTCCCTCAACAGTAATGTCTGCATCTGTTTCAAATGTTGTTGCTTTGTTGGCGCCTGTTCTCCATACTTTACCATATGGAACCAATTCACCCCAGATTGCTCTTCCCTTTACTGAAGGAGAGCCATAGTTAATGGTGATGGTTGCATTTCCAATTTTTCCTGTTGCAGTGCTAGCAGGACTTTGAGCAGCTTGTTGTGCAAAAATGTTTGAAGCACTGATGGTTAAAAAAGCGAATAACCCAAATAGAACTCTTTTCATACAATTGTTTTTTAATAAGACGTTTTTGGTTGTAGTTTTCTTTTGTAAAGTTGAACCGTATTTTCCAGTCCATAGTACAATGCATCGCAAATCAATGCATGGCCTATACTTACCTCATCAAGGTAGGGAATATTTTCAACCAGAAAGTTAAGATTATGCAAATCCAGATCATGCCCTGCATTGATTCCCATTCCCAATGCACTTGCACATTTTGCTGCCTCAGCATAAGGTGCAACGGCAGCAATGGGATTTAAAGAAAAACCCTTTGCATATCCCTCTGTATACAGTTCAATTCTGTCAGTCCCAGTTTCTTTAGCGCCTTCAATCATTTTGACCACAGGATCACAAAATATGCTGGTTCTGATCCCTGCATTTTTAAAGATCCCTATCATTTCTTTTAAATATGATTGATGCTGGATGGTATCCCATCCATGATCGGAGGTGAGTTGATGTCCAGCGTCAGGTACAAGGGTAACTTGTGCGGGCTTCACTTCAAGAACAAGGTCGATGAATTTTTGTTCCCTGCAATTCCCTTCAATGTTAAACTCGGTTTTGATAACCTTTTTTAGTTCACGAACATCTGCGTATCGAATATGACGCTCATCCGGACGTGGATGCACAGTGATGCCTTCAGCCCCGAATCGTTCAATGTCCAATGCGGTTTTGATCAGGTCTGGATTGTTTCCACCTCTGCTGTTTCTCAGTGTTGCAATCTTATTGATATTTACTGAGAGTCGCGTCATGCTCAATTAATAACGGTAGTGTTCAGATTTGAATGGACCATCTTTTGGTATACCAAGGTATTCTGCTTGATCCTTGGACAATACATCCAATTCAACACCAATTTTTGAAAGGTGCAATCTCGCAACTTTCTCATCAAGGTGTTTAGGAAGAACGTATACTTTATTATCGTAGTTCTTGTTGTTGGTCCATAACTCAATCTGAGCCAATGTTTGGTTCGTGAAAGAGTTACTCATTACGAAGCTTGGGTGACCAGTAGCGCAACCAAGGTTCACAAGTCTTCCTTCAGCAAGAAGGATGATATCATTTCCATTTACGTTGTAAATATCAACCTGTGGCTTGATGGTATCTTTTGTATGTCCAAAGTTTGTATTCAACCAAGCAACATCAATTTCAATATCGAAGTGCCCGATGTTACAAACGATGGTTTTGTCTTTCATTAATTTGAAATGCTCACCAGTGATCAAGTCGCGGCAACCAGAAGCGGTAACAACGATATCTGCCTCTTTTACTGCGTCTGCCATTTTCTTTACTTCAAATCCATCCATTGCAGCTTGAAGCGCGCAGATAGGATCAATCTCAGTTACAATTACACGGCAACCAGCACCAGCAAGAGAAGCGGCAGAACCTTTACCAACATCACCATATCCACCCACAACTGCAACTTTACCTGCGAGCATTACATCAGTTGCTCTTCTGATTGCATCAACCAATGATTCTTTGCAACCATATTTATTGTCAAACTTAGATTTCGTAACTGAATCGTTCACGTTGATTGCAGGCATAGGTAATGTTCCTTTTGCAACGCGCTCATACAATCTGTGAACACCTGTTGTAGTTTCTTCTGAAATTCCTTTTACATGCTGAACCAACTCAGGATATTTATCCAATACCATATTTGTTAAATCACCTCCGTCATCCAATATCATATTCAAAGGACGATCTGCACCACCGAAGAACAATGTTTGTTCAATACACCAGTCAGCCTCTTCAATGGTTTGTCCCTTCCATGCAAATACACCAATTCCTGCAGCAGCAATTGCAGCAGCAGCTTGATCTTGTGTAGAGAAAATGTTGCAAGAGCTCCATTTTACTTCTGCTCCTAATGCAATCAAAGTCTCTATGAGAACTGCGGTTTGAATTGTCATGTGCAGACATCCAGCGATTCTTGCTCCCTTTAATGGTTGAGATGGACCGAACTCTTTTCTGATGGCCATTAAACCTGGCATTTCAGCTTCGGCCAAACGGATTTCTTTTCTTCCCCATTCAGCTAGTGTGATATCTTTTACTTTGTGCTTGAGATTAAAATCAATGTGGTGTTGTGCGGTAGTTGACATATGCGTTGTAAAATTTTTGGCAAAGCTATCATTAATTGGATAAAGTGCCCAATTATAATGGATATTTTAAGGGACTCAACTCCATGACATAATCATCCATAACATAGCCCTGGCCGATATCGATGACTTCCTCGCTAATGATACTGAATCCTAATTTCTTGTAGAAGCCAAGTGTAGGATTGTACTTATTAACATTCAGCTCAATAGATTGAGCACCTGAGGGTAAGATCATCTCAATGATCTTATTCAATAATGATTTTCCCAGTCCCTTTCCATGTTGATCTGGTTGTAAATACAACTTGTGTAGTCTATATCTTCCTTGTTCGCCTCCATCCTTCAATGAAAAAGATGCATAACCAATCGGTTCATCGTTTTTAATGACGAGTAAGAATGTATGTCCAAGTTCATTGATCTGTCTTTTCAATGCATCCTCATTATAAATAAGTTCAAGCATGAATTCTATTTGTTCCATGGATATGATGGAAGGATATACCTTCCTCCATATCTCATCACTCAGTCTTCTGATGATATCAATTTCATTGGATGCCAGGATTCTGATCTGATACGTATCGTTCATAACAAAATGTGCTAAAACAGATTACAAATCTAGTATAGTGATTAAATTTAGCTTCAATTAAATTGGGATGAAAAAGCTTTTATTAATTCCGTTTGCAGTTACAATGATTATTTCCTGTCAATCTCATCATGAATGGAGAGAATATTTAGGCGGACCAGAAAGGAATCATTACTCAGCGTTAGACCAGATCAATGCCAGCAATGTTCATCAGCTTGAAAAGGCATGGGAATACCATACCAATGATACATCAGCCCAAAATCAATGCAATCCAATAATTGTTGATGGTATTCTTTATGCCACGACAGCATCAGTTGAGGTTTTTGCTTTGGATGCATCTACCGGGAAGGAAATTTGGCGGTATAGAAATGCGAGAGATACCCAATGGTTTAGTAAAAGCAGGGGTGTGGTGTATTGGGAGGATGGGAACGATAAGCGTATTTTATTCAGCGCAGGAAGCCATTTATACGCCTTGGATGCAACAAAAGGAAGTTTAATTGAGTCATTTGGGGATAGTGGGTATGTTGATTTGAAAATGGGATTGGGTGAAAGGGCGAAGGATAGGTTTGTGGCAGCGCCAACACCAGGGACGGTTTTCCAGGATCTTATAATTATGCCACTTCATCTGTCGGAGTCTGCAGGAGCTGCTCCCGGATTCATACAAGCCTTCAATATCAAATCAGGCAAATTGGAATGGGTATTTAAAACCATTCCTGGTCCAGGTGAATATGGATACGAAACCTGGGAAAAGGATAATTACCTCAATGAGGAAGTGGGAGGTGCAAATGCCTGGTCGGGTATGAGCATTGACAGGGATAGAGGAATTGTTTTTGTCCCAACAGGGTCAGCAGCATTTGACTTTTATGGAGGAAACCGAAAGGGGAATAACCTTTTTGCCAACTGTTTACTTGCGCTTGATGCCAAAACCGGGAAAAGAATTTGGCACTTTCAATTTACCCATCATGACGTATGGGATAGAGATCTTCCTGCACCACCTAACTTAATCAAAATCAAACAAAAAGGAAGGTTGATTGATGCAGTTGCTCAGATAACAAAACAAGGATTTGTTTATGTATTTGAGCGGGAAACGGGTAAGCCTGTCTTCCCCATAGATGAAATTCCAGTAGCAACAGATGGTGTTCCTGGTGAGGTGCTTTCACCAACTCAGCCCATACCAAGACTCCCAAAACCATTTGCAAGAAATAGGCTGACTGAAAAGGATATAAATCCAGCTGCAGAAAACTACACTGAGTTGCTAGAATTTTTTAAGGGACTAAGAAAAAATCTATATGATCCACCTTCAAAGCAGGGGACAATCATGTTTCCTGGATTTGATGGAGGTGGAGAATGGGGAGGTGCAGCATTCGATCCTGAAACTGGCTACATGTATGTGAATGCAAATGAAATGGCTTGGATACTCAAGCTGGAGGATATCAAAAATCAATCAAGTAATTCATTATCAAACGGTAATAATGCTTATATAAAGTATTGTCAAAGCTGTCATAAGTCGGATTTAACAGGTAATGCCAACAGCGGTTATCCTTCATTGGTAGGCATAGGGAGTAGACGGGATCGAGGCTATATCAATAAGTTGCTTTCTGGCGGTAAGGGCATGATGCCTGGTTTCCCCCAACTTTCAAAGGAGGAAAAAGAGTCCTTGGTTGATTACTTATTGGGTACTGAAAAAAAGGAAGTGGTTTCGGGAAGACAGGTTAGTAAATCAAAAATTCCGTACAGCTTTGCGGGGTACAATAAATTTCTTGATAAAAATGGATATCCTGCAATTACTCCTCCCTGGGGTACGCTCACAGCTATTGATCTAAATACTGGTGAACATGTTTGGCAGCGACCGTTGGGGGAATTCAAGGAGCTGACTGCAAAGGGCATGCCCGTAACCGGAACTGAGAATTATGGTGGAGGAGTTGTTACCAAAGGAGGGTTGTTTTTAATTGCAGCTACAAATGATAAAATGTTCAGAGCGTTTGACAAATTAACTGGAAAATTACTTTGGCAGAAGGAACTTCCAACATCAAGTTTTGCTTCATTAAGCACTTATGAAAACAATGGTATTCAATATATTGTATTAAATGTAGGTGGAACGAAACTTGGCGCTAAAAAGGGAGATAGTTTCATCGCATTTAAACTTAAAAATTCTAAACCTTGAAGTTTAAATTTACCCTGATTGTTCTGAGCTGTCTTATTATTTCTTCTCCCCATACCATGGCACAAAGGTTCGGAGGGAATCCCCCTGCCTTAAAATGGAAGCAATTGGAAAATGATAAAGTGAAAGTTATTTTTCCATCTTCAAAATTATCTGAGGCCCAGCGAGTAGCAAATATTGTTAATCAAATGAGCGGAGATTCTACAGGAACACTCGGAAATCGAAGTGTGAAGATTCCCATCGTTCTCCAGTCACTTCCACTGATTTCAAACGGGTATGTTGGATTGGCACCATGGAGAAGTGAGTTTTTTATGACACCTCTTCAAAATTCTTTGGATTTGGGATCAACTGCATGGGTGGATAACCTGTCCATTCATGAATACAGGCATGTTCATCAGTACAGCAATTTTAGAAAGGGGGCTTCAAAGCTGATGTATTTGTTAGCAGGACAAGAAGGACAGTCGCTTGCCAATGCAGCGTCTATTCCTGACTGGTTTTTTGAGGGTGATGCAGTGTATACAGAAACAAAATACCTGCAGCAAGGTCGGGGTAGATTGCCTTATTTTTTCGATGCATTCAATGCAATATGGACTGCTGAGAAAAAATATGGATTTCAAAAACTGAGAAATGGATCAATGAAAGATTTTGTACCTGATCATTATCAACTGGGGTACATGTTAGTAGCACATGGCGTAAATAAATATGGAAATGATTTTTGGGGGAAAGTGACAGATGATGCTTCGAGGTTCAAGGGACTCATATATCCCTTTCAAAAAGCAGTAAAAAGATATGCTGGGATCACATATCGACAATTTGTTGGTGATGCTTTAGAATCATTCAAGCAAGATTTGTCCTCATCCAAAAATATAAATAAAGAAATTACACTTAGCGTTCCTACTACAAAACGTTTGGTTGATTATCATTTTCCAGTTTGGATAAATGATGACACTGTTTTGGCATTGCGAAAACCTTTAAACCAACTCCCACATTGGGTTTTGATTACTGGCAGCACTACCCAAAAAATTGGTTTGAAGTTTATAGGTATCGATGATTATTTTAATGTTAAAAAGGATAAGCTCGTTTATACTGCATACAATACTGACGCGCGGTGGGATTGGAAAGAATTTAATGATATCTATTTATTTGATATAAAATCACGCACCACCACTCGCATTACCAAAAACAAACGATTGTTCTCTCCAGATATTTCTGATGATCTTCAAACAATTGTTTCGATTGATATGCCTACTGATGGTGGTTCCAGCATGCAGTTTTGGCAACCTACAAGTAAACAGCTTCTTGAATCTGTTCAACATCCAAATGGCTACATGCTAAGTTTCCCAGTATTTGGATCATCAGATCAAGATATATATGTAGTTGGTAAGAAACCTGATGGCAATTCTTCCATATTAAGCTATAATCGTTCTGCACATTCATTTAATCAACTGTTTCCATTTGTGAATGCTCCAATTGCATTTTTAAGACATAAAAATGATTGGCTGATATTTTCAATTTCACAATCAGGGAGAAATGAATTGTGGGGCTATCACTTGGTTCAGAAGACGTTTACAAAATTTTCAAGTTCAAATACAGGAACCTATGCAGGTGATATTCATAAATCCTCTGTGGTCTATAGTCGTCCCACTGCAGAAGGAGAGCAACTTTTTGTTGGAACATTGCCAACATCGAATCATCAAGAAAATTTTCAGTCTGTTTTACCCTTGTACAATGTAAAATTTGATTTGAATGAGCAGAAAAAGGATTTCCCAGACAGCAGCTATCATGTGAGTAGTTACTCATCGCAAACTCAATTGATGAATATTCATAGTTGGCGTCCTTATTACGAGCGTCCCAATTGGAGTTTTTCATTATACAGTCAAAATGTATTGAATACATTACAGTCAACCTATCAATATGTATTTAATGAAAATGAGAAATCTCATCAATTTGGAGCGTATGCTACTTATGGCGCACTTTATCCGTGGATGATAGGCGGTACAAACTATACGTTCAATCGTAATTTCAAAGACAGTACTCGAAATTTACTGTGGAATGAATGGAATGGCAATATTGGACTCCGTATTCCATTAAGCAATAACAGCGGAAGGTTTTTTAGAAGTCTTGATATTTCATCTACATGGAATAATGCGTTCTTTAATTATGATGCAACATCAAAACCAGTTACAGCGGATAAGTATGTTTCTTATCTACATTTTCAATTGGTTGCATCAATGCTGAAGCAGCAGGCAAAACAACAAGTGAATTCAAGATTTGGATGGGTATTGAATTTGCAGCACAGGACTTCCTTCGGAAAAATTGACGCACTGCAATCATATGCAGGATTGAGAATTTATTTGCCGGGTATCATACGCACGCACTCTTTCAATATGCATTTTGCTTATCAAGAGCGTGATACATTAAGGCAATATATTTATACCAATAATTTTGCAATGGCTAGGGGATATGCCGCATTTAACTATCCTCGCATGTGGAGAGTATCTTTCAATTATCATTTTCCTGTTTTATATCCTGATCTTGGCTTTGCGAACATTGTGTATTTTAGAAGAATCAGGTCTAATCTATTTTTTGATGATATGAACTTGAAAAGTTTGCGAACAGGAAGAGTGATTCAGCTTAGAAGTACTGGAATAGAAATTCATTTCGACACAAAGTGGTGGAATCAACACCCTGTTTCATTTGGATTCAGGTATAGCAGACTGTTGGATGCAAAAAAATTTACCGATCCGCCCAATGTTAATCGTTGGGAGTTTATCATGCCAGTTAATCTAATTCCAAATTAAAATTCAACAATAAAACCTATCGTTGGTGTTGTGATAGATGAAATGTTAGGAAGGATAACTGGAATTGCATTTGATCCATCTGATTTTATGGGTTTGTTATCTGTTGTAGCAAATGAAGTTCCATTATTTGTTCTTTCAAAGGTATATTCTGGTCTTCCTGATATTTTGGATACATACCAGTTGGATACATCCATAAATAAATTCAGTGTAAATCGATTGAAATTCCATTTCTTATCAATCCTCACATCACTTGAATTAAATGGATCCAGTCTTAAAGTATTGTATTGACTGTTATCATAAACACCAGTACCCTGTGTTAAATAATTGAGTCGAGAGCTTACCAGATCAAATGGAGTATATGGCGCAGCTCCTTGGTATCTGAATTTGAGTCCCAATTCCCAATTCTTCTTGAATTTATATCCCCAGGTTATGCTAAGCAGATGTCTGTTATCCCAACTTGCAGGAATAAAGTTTCCAGTTCTGTCTGAGAATTTTGAATGGTAATAAGTGTAACTCAGGATTCCAAAGAATCTCTTTGTGAGTTTTTTCTGAGCAAGCAATTCTATTCCATATGCTTTTCCTTTGCCGACTTGTATGACAGGTTCATTGCCAACGCTACCAATTTCAGTTCCTTTATTCGCAAGACTTACACCATCAATAATACTGATAGGATAGTTGTCGTAGTATTTATAAAATCCTTCAACAGTAAGTCGGAATGAATTATTAGGGATGTATTCAATTCCAGTTACATAATGATTGCTTGAAATATATTCCCCTGGATTTTTAATAATCGAGGATGAGTAGATATTTCCATAGCCCAGTTGAGTATAAGAAGGAAGCTTATAATATCTTCCAATGCTTGCATTCAGATTTATTTTATCAGTTGCCGCATAGCTTAGAGAGAATCTTGGTGAAAATTGTTTGAAGGGATTACTTTCGCTTGTTGCAAGAGAGTTGCCATCAACACGGGTTCCAAAACTCAGTGCCATTCTTTCGTTGAATATTTTTTTACTGACTTGTATAAATGCTCCATATTTAAAAAAGTCAATCATATTTACACTGTTGATGCTCAATCCGTTTTGAAGGATTGCTCCATTTGCATCTTTGATAGCCTTTCTGATCAGTGCAAAAAATTCATTGTTAAAATCAACATATTGAGTAGAAGCACCATAATTTAATTTCCATCCATTTTTTAAAACACTGGCATCAAACCTTAATTTATTCTCAGCTTCTCTGCTGTTGGTAAGAAGGGTTCTTGTTTCTTCTGATGGATTTTCATTGTCTTCGAATTTATCAAGTTGATTATCCAGCATATTTCTGCTTAAGGCAAGATTCCAATAACCATTTTTAGTAAGTCTTTTTAAACTGGTTCCAAATGTATAATTCCATTGATTGATTAAAGGATTAGAGTTAAGGACATATAATTTTTCAAGACTAGCTTCTTTTGGAGCAGCAAAACTGAATTCGTCAATCGCACCGAGTCCGATGAAATTCAACGTCGTCTTTTCATCAATCTTCGTTGTGGTCTTGAATTGAAAGTCCCAGTAATTTGGTCTGATGGGTAAGTCTAATGCTTGAAATAAAAATTGCAAATAACTTCTTCTGACAGAAGCCAGATAAGTTGTTTTTGAATTAACAGGTCCGTCTAATGTTAATGCCAAGTCGGTCGCACTTAAAATTGCATTGCCTTGGGTTCTGTTATTGTTACCAGATTTTTGTTTGAATTGTAGAACACTGCTGAGTGCATTGTCGTATCGTGCATCAAATGCGCTGGTACTGATTTTAACTTCTTCTATAAAATTTGCATTGAGTATTCCTTGTGGTCCCCCTCCGCTGCCTTGTGTTCCAAAGTGATTGAGGATGGGGATTTCAATACCGTCTAGATAGTAGACATTTTCACTAGGTGCTCCTCCGCGAATGATGATATCATTTCTATATCCTCCACCTCCAACACCACCTCCAACACCTGGAAGTGATTGAATGACTTTACTGATATCAAAATTTCCACCCGGATTTCTTTTGATTTCTTCTGTTGTCATTTTTTGGATGCTCAAAGGTGATTCAAGACTGGCAGCTCTAGCTGAGCTTCTTCTGTTCACGATTACGATTTCATCCAATTTCTTTGCGCTTGGTTCCATTTCAATATTGATGGTAGATTCATTTCCAGAAGTAAGTACAATATTGGAAATGGTTTTTTCTGTGTAATTCAGTAGGGTGACTGTTAGGTTATAGGTACCCGGACTCGTAATGATTCTGAAAAAGCCAATGCTGTCTGTTGGTTTTCCTTTGCCATTGGAAAGTTGAACGGTTGCACCAGATAAGGGCTTTTGTGTGTTTTTATCGACCACGTAACCACTTATTGTTGCTGTGGGTCCAACTTGCGCTTGAGCGAAAAAAATAATTGTGAATGACAATGTTAACAGGAAAAGATTTCTCATAAATCGTACGATTACATAAATACAAAACCATCTTATTGAAAGATGGTTCAGTATTTTGTTTAATTATTTAATTTAAATCTTTGATTAAGCTTCAATAAAAAGCGATTCTTTTTTTCTTCTTACTTTAATGGCTGTTGCTAGAAAATCTTTTTCGGTATCACGGTAACCTAGTGCAAGAATGCAAGCAGCGTGAAGACCCTTTTCATTAAATCCTAAAACTTCATTTACGGCATCTGGATTAAATCCTTCCATTGGCGTTGAGTCAATTTTTTCAACAGCAGCAGCTGCCAATCCAAATCCAAGTGCGATATAGGCTTGCTTGCTTGCCCATGCATGAAGATCTTCAAGTGAACTGTGATTGATTTTTCCTTTTATCGCATTGGCAAAATCATTCAATGATTCCACTGGTATGCCACGTGCATCTGCTATTTCCTTCATGTAGGTATCAACTTGCTCAGTATTGATGTTTTTCCAAGGAGCAAAAACCAGTAGGGCAGAAGCATCTACAATTTGCGATTGATTATAACAATGTGGCAATAATTTCGCTTGAATTTCTTTGTCCTGTACCACAACTACTGAATAGGGTGTAAGTCCGAATGAGCTTGGTGTCAATCTGATTGCTTCAAGAATGGCATCCAGTTTTTCTGAAGGGATTTCTTTACCACTCATCTTCTTGGTTGCATATCTCCATTTTAAAGCTTCTAAAAACTGTGTTTCCATAATAATTAATGTTTAAACATCAAAGTTAGTTAATATTTTACTTCTAACAAAATTTGGGAGGGAAGGTTTAAAAAGAAATGATTTGAAAATCAATCGATTAAAAAAATGCGCTAACTTAATTCCTTGAAGCTGGGAATAGTCCAATGTCTCCTCTCCATGAATAATTTAAGTAGAAAGATTTTTGTCATTATCGCTCTTTTCTCCATTATTCAAACCAATGCACAATCTGACATTGATTTTTGGTTTGCAGCGCCTGATTTGCAACAATCCCATGGTGATCGTCCGATCTATTTAAGAATTGCGACTTCTAAACAGTCGGCAGATGTCACAGTGAGCATTCCAGCAAATCCATCTTTTGTTCCAATTAAATTGAGTATTAAGGCAGATACTGCAGTGTCAATCAATTTATCACCCTATATCGATCTGATTGAGAACACTGCTATTACAACAACCCAAAAAAAAGGCATCAGAATCCAGGCAACCAATCGTATAACCTGTTATTATGATATAGCAAATGGTTTTAATGGAGACATGTTTGCCTTGAAGGGAAGAAATGCTTTAGGGACAAAGTTTACTGTGCCATTTCAAATGGTATTTACAAACAGGCCTTCAACACCTACCACAACCTATACATCTGATTTTATTGTACTGGCTACAGAGGATAGCACAATCATTGACGTTGAGTCACCTGTTGTTTTGAATAATTCAGGGAATAAAAATATTTCTATCAAGTTAAACAAAGGTGAGACTTATGTATTCTCTGTTTTAACTACAGTTGCTGTTGGAAGACCTGGAGGAACTTTAGTCAAATCAAATAAACCAATTGCTATTACTACAAAAGATGATACGCTCGGTCTTCAAAACTGTGGAGATACCGCAGGAGATCAATTAATTCCGGATAGACTAGCAGGACAAGAATTTGTCATATTGCGTGGTTATTTTACAGGGAATAGTCCAGATTATTATTATGTATTTGCTACAGAAGACAATACGATCGTTTGGGTTAACGGAACACAAGTAGGTGTTTTACAAAAAGCAGGAGATTATTATACGGGTCAGCTTGGATCTTCTGCTAATGTTGCAGATTATGTTGAAACCAGTAAGCCTGTACAAATGTTTCAAATTTCTGGATTCGGATGTGAGTTAGGTGGTGCAGTTATTCCCTCCGTCAAGTGCACAGGTTCAAAACAGGTAAGTATTACTCGCGCATCTTCAAACGAAAGTTTTTTTGTCAATGTTCTTGCTCCAAAGGAAATCATCAAAGATTTTCTTTTCAATGGTACCAATTTATATGTCGACTCATCAAAATTTCAGTTGGTCAATGGTTCTTCAGGAAAATGGTATTATGCAAGATTGCAAATTCCAACTGAACTGATAGCAGGTGGTGATAGAGTATTGATTGAAAATACAAAGGGTAAATTTCATGCAGGGGTGATACAAGGTGGACCTGCAACTACTGCTCGGTTTGGTTATTTTTCTGACTTCAGTTCAAATACCGTTTTATTCACCAATGACTTGAAACCTGGCGTTTACTTGCTTGAAAAAGATACGCTTTGTAACAGAGTTGATGTTAACATAAAAGCGCAGGTTGAAGAAGCTAAGGATTTCACATGGGTGGGGCCAAATAATTTCACAGGAACAGATTCAATCATTTCTTTCAAATCATTTCTTCCCAGAGATACTGGTATTTATGTTGTGTCTTCTACGACTGCAACATGCGGTACTGCTGTAGATAGTATTCGCCTGATTATAGATCGCCCAATTGCAAATTTTGATTTTATCACAAGTGGCTGTAGTGGTGATTCTGTTCTATTCAAAGCAGATTCCTCAGCTGCGGTGAGATGGGTGTGGAATTTTGCAAATGGAGTTAAAGTTGATACAATAAAGCAAATTCAACCGAAGATTCATTTTTTGAAAGCCTCAGATTATAATGTTAGTCTGAAAGTTGCATCTGTTAGAGGATGTTTTTCTGATGATAGTTTAAAAACTGTACGACTAAGTTCAAAGCCTAAGCCTGCTTATAAAGTCCAGGATATTAAATGCGTTGATAAATCCATTACGTTTGAGGATGTATCAACTATAGATACTGGCAGTATAGTAAAATGGCGTTGGAATTTTGATACGAGCAATGTCTATATTGAAGATACCTTATCAACTTCACATAATCTTGTTTATAACAAGTTTGGACAGCGAAAAATTAAATTGATTGCTGAATCATCTACAGGTTGCATCAGTGATACATTCAGTATTTCATCACTGGTGATCAATGCAAATCCTATTCCAGGGTTTATCGTGCCTGAAATATGTTTGAATGACGCATCAGCTCAATTTATTGATACTACTTCTTCCCCTGATGGGAATAAAAACTTCTCATATCAATGGTTTTTTAATGATGGAGATTCTCCCATTGAAAAGGGTCCCTCTTATAAACTTGAAAACACGTTGGAAAAAGATCCTATTATTAAATACAATGACACAGGTTTTTATAAAGTAAAGCTGATTGTTACATCCAACGGGTGTGTTGATTCACTTTCTCAGACATTTACAGTAAACGGCGCAAATCCCATTCCAGCATTTGATGTAATGAATGCTAATCTACTCTGCAGCAATGACTCATTGCGGATCACAAATAATTCTACTGTTGACTTCGGTAATGTAACTTTTTTGAAAATATTTTGGGATGAAAACGATACAACCAAGGTGACCATAGATAAAGATCCCCTTCCCGGAAAGCGGTATGCTTATCAATATACCGGTTTTCAAACGCCTGCTGATGTTAAATACACTGTCAGACTTCAGGCATATTCAGGTGCTGCTTCATCTTGTAGTAAATCAATTTCAAAACCAGTAAAATTATTGGCGAGTCCAAAAGTTTATTTCGATTCACTGCCAGGAATATGTTTGGATGCATTACCTCGACAAATTACCCAAACAAAATTTGATCAAAATGTCGCAGGAGATTTTACATACAATGGGGCAGGGGTTTCTTCATCTGGATTATTTAATCCGCAGCTGATTGGGAAAGCAGATACCGTTCAGCTCAAGTATTTATACATTGCAACCTCTGGTTGCAGGGATTCAGCCTACCAGGATCAAGTGATCTGGCCTCGTCCCATTGCAGATTTCAAGTTCAGCGATATTACCTGTGAGAAGAATGATGTTTTTTTTACTCCGCTCGCTAAGCCACTTGTTGGAAAATTGAAAGATTGGGAATGGAATTTTGATGATGGGAAGGCAGTTGTTGATCGAATTGATGAAAAACCTGTTACATACCGATACGATGCTGCTGCTACATATAATGTTTCACTAAAAGTTACAACGGAGAATGGTTGTGTGAGTGAGTTGAAGTCAATACCAGTTGACATCCATTATTTGCCAGTGGTAAATTTTGATCTTCCGATAGTTTGTCTTCCAGAGGGTAAGGCTTTATTTACCAATAATACCAGCATTAAGGATGGAACAGATAACGCATTGAAATATAAATGGGATTTTGGTGATAAAAATGATACTACATCGAGCATGATCAAAAACCCATTACATTTTTATAAGCAATTAGGAAACTATAAAGTGAAACTCATTGCACTGAGCAATCAACAATGTGTTGACTCAATGACACAAGTATTGTTGGATGTATTTCCACAACCAAAAGCGTCATTTGAGAGTCTGGATTCTGCATGTATAGGCTCAACAATTCTCTTCAGTGATAAAACAGATGGCATTGTAAAGCCCATTACTGCTTGGTACTGGAATTTTGGAGATAGTTCCATTAGTGCTATTCAAAATCCATCACATACCTATAAGCAACCAGATACATTTATGGTAAGGTATTTTGCAAAGACATCTGTAGGTTGTATTTCTGACACCGTACAGAAAATGATAACGATGCATGATTATCCAAAAATTTCTGCAGGGTTGGAAATATTTGCATTGGATGATGCCGATACCAAGATCAATGCAACAGCAAAAGGCAATCGATTGCGCTATCAGTGGACGCCCAGTACTTATTTGAGTGCAAGTGATTCATTACAACCATTTATAAAAAATCCGCAATCTGATATCATATATCAATTAAAAGTTACTGGAAGTGGAAACTGTTCGAGTTTCGATCAACTCAAAATGCATGTCTTGCGCAAACCCATCATCCCGAATACTTTTACGCCAAATGGTGATGGGATCAATGACACATGGAAAATCAGCAATCTTGAAATTTATCCCGACTGTTTAATTGAAGTGTATGCGGCAAATGGGCAGCAAGTTTTTAAAAGCGAAGGCTATTTGAATCCATGGGATGGTAAGAAAAATGGGATAGACCTGCCTTCAGGTACATATTATTACGTTGTGTATCCAAAATCTGGGAGAAAACAAATTGTGGGGTATATTACTTTGGTGAGGTAGAAAATCAAAAAGGCCACTATATAGTGGCCTTTTGTGGGAGTTGACGGGATCGAACCGCCGACCCTCTGCTTGTAAGGCAGATGCTCTAAACCAGCTGAGCTAAACTCCCTTTGGGGGTGCAAATATAAGTTTTTTCAGATTAATTCCAAGTCGTTAAAACAGTTTTGTAAATTGACCTATAAACCGCGCTTTATGAACAATCAGATCACTAGAAAAGACTTCATGAAATATTCAGCTGCAACGGGTGCTGCAATGCTGCTGAATGCTTTGCAACTTCATGCAGATGAACAAAAACTTACAAATTTAAAAGTGGCTATAATTGGATGTGGTAGCGTTAGTAATCGATATATACCTCATCTGCAAACATCCTCCATGGTTGAAATCGTGGCCCTTTGTGATATCAAATATGAGCGAGCCCTGGAACAAAAAAGGCAGTATAAACTAAATGCAGAAACATACAGAAACATCGATGATCTGCTTAAAGGTGTTCCATTTGATATGATGATTACCCTAACCGATATGCAAGTCCATGGTGACCTTAACAAAAAAGCATTGCTGGCAGGAAAACATGTTTGGAGTGAAAAACCCATGGCCAATACCTATGCTGAAGGAAGAGCATTATTGGATCTTGCAAAAGCAAAAAACCTCAAACTATGGGGTGCTCCTGCTGTTGTTAACTCTCCTCAATTTTCATTCATGAACAAAATGGTTCAAGAGGGAAAATTGGGAAGAATTGCAAGTGCACATGGACAATACGGACATACGGGTCCAACTTGGTCAGCATTTTTCTACGAAAAAGATGGTGGCAGCATGCCAGATCTTGGTGTATATAATATTGCTACACTCACTGCATTACTTGGTCCTGCAAAATCAATCATGGCGATGACCAGTATTGTGAATCCAACAAGAGAAATTGATGAAAGGGGTACAGTAAAAGTGGAAGCTGAAGACAACGCTCATTTACTCTTGGATCATGGTAAAGGAATGATCAGTCACATCATGTGTGGGTTCAATTACTTCGATCCTCATGGGCATGAAGCAAAGGGACAACAATTGCACTCCATTCAAATATTTGGTGATAAAGCTAATATGCGATTGATTGGATATGACTGGGAAACAAATGGTGTTTATTTAGATGATTCATGGGAAAGTCAAGCAAAACTTTATGTTGCTGAAACGGGTGGTTACCAATGGCAGGAAGGCGCAACAAAAGTTGCAGAATCTATTGTGAATAATACTAGTCCAAAGATTAATGTAGAACATGCATTGCACGTTCTTGAAATCATCGAATCTGCAAGAAAATCATCTGCTGAAGGAAAGAAAATATATTTAACATCATCTTTCAAATGGCCACTGTTTTGATTCACTCATTGAATGATTACCTTTGCGGCATTCAGGAACATTAGCTCAGTTGGTTTAGAGCATTACTTTGACAGAGTAGGGGTCACTG
>JAFMEZ010000038.1 GCA_017856455.1 Parafilimonas sp. | reverse complement strand
TTTAAAACTCTCCCGATGCAATTCACATCTCCCATATGCTGCAATTGCCTTTCGGTGTAACAAGGTTCCATATCCTTTGTTCTTATTCCATTGGTAGTGAGGAAATTTCTCGTGTGCTTCCATCATGTAATCATCCCTGTAAGTTTTTGCCAAAATACTTGCAGCAGCAATGGATGCAAATTTTCCATCCCCTTTAATAATTGTTGAATGAGGGATTGTGCCAAATGGTTTAAATCTGTTTCCATCCACAATAATATATGCCGGAGAAATCTTTAATTGAGCAAGTGATTGATGCATGGCTTTGATCGAGGCATTCAATATATTTATTGCATCAATCTCTTTCGCATCGATTTTTGAGACGGCCCAGCTGATCGCATTGCGTTGAATGGTTTCTCTCAACTCATACCTCTTTTTTTCACTGATTTGTTTTGAATCATTCAGGTCTTTCTCATTGAAATCTCTTGGAAGAATCACCGCCGCCGCAAATACTGGTCCGGCTAAACACCCTCTTCCAGCCTCGTCACATCCGGCTTCTGGTTCCAATGATTGAAAAAACGGTTTGAGCATCCCTCGCAAAGTAGCAAGAAAAATTCATCAAAAGAATGGCAGATGATTTTGTAAACTAAATTTGCATTATGCAAACGATGAAAAGTAATAAATCAAATGCTGTAGCCATTTGGTTGTTGATTGGAGTGGGGATGATTGTTGTTCAAGTTTTATTGGGCGGGATAACAAGACTTACTGGTTCTGGTTTATCTATTACAGAGTGGAAGCCTATTCTAGGAGCAATACCTCCTTTGAATCAAGAAGACTGGGAGAAGGCTTTCGATCAATACAAACAAATTGGTCAGTTCAAACATTTGAATTTTGAATTTACCATTTCAGATTTTAAGTTCATTTATTTCTGGGAATGGTTTCATCGTGAATGGGCAAGATTGATTGCTGTTGTGTTCCTGCTTCCATTTGTCTATTTTATTATAACCAAGAAATTCAAGAAAGAAATGATCAAACCCTTGATGATTCTTTTTCTTTTGGGAATCTTGCAGGGATTGATCGGATGGATCATGGTGAAAAGCGGATTAAATGATGAACGATTGTATGTTGATCATATTCGTTTGGCCATTCATTTTATTTCAGCACTTGGTTTGTTATGCTATACGTTATGGTTTGCACTTCAATTGTTGGTTGATCAATCACAATTGGTAAATGCAAAACAATTAAAAAGTTTTTCAATCTGGTTGTTTGCATTGATCGTTGTGCAATTGATTTTTGGAGCTTTTATGGCAGGACTCAAAGCAGCGAATTTTGCAACGACCTGGCCTACAATCAATGGTGAATGGATCCCAACTTCTATGATGAATGATGCTTTGTCAAACATTACGCACGATCCATTGGCTATTCATTTCATACATCGCAACCTCGCTTATCTGATAGCAATTCTTATTGTTGTTTGGTTTCAAAAGTCCAGACAGATTCCATCCACCCCGATTTTTAAATTCCTCCACTGGATGCCTTTGGTGATCGTTTTCGTTCAGGTTATTTTGGGTGTTCTCACCGTATTATGGGCTAATCAACCCACAGCTCTACTTTGGTTGGGTGCAGCACATCAGTTTACAGCAATGCTACTCGTATTGGTTTGGACGACAGTACTTTATGTGCTGAGAAGCAGTAAATAGGCCGTATTCACTATTATTTAATTGCCCGCCCCGGTGAATTGTCGTAAATTTGCGGCGACTAAATAACAATATGAATATCAGGAACATAGCAATCATTGCACACGTAGACCACGGAAAGACAACATTGGTAGATAAGATTCTTCATACTGCCAAGGTTTTTCGTGATAATCAGGAGACTGGTGATTTAATCATGGACAGCAATGACTTAGAAAGAGAAAGGGGAATTACCATATTCAGTAAAAATGCTGCGGTTACATATAACGATGTGAAAATCAATGTGATAGACACACCAGGACACGCCGATTTTGGTGGAGAAGTGGAGCGTGTATTGAAAATGGCTGATGGTGTGATCTTATTGGTGGATGCCTTTGAAGGTCCCATGCCACAAACAAGATTTGTATTGCAAAAAGCATTGCAGTTGAATCTTCATCCAATCGTTGTCATCAATAAGGTTGATAAACCAAACTGTCGTCCTGATGAAGTACATGACGCAGTTTTTGAACTTTTCTTCAACCTGGATGCAACAGAAGAACAATTGAATTTCCCAACCTATTATGGTTCAGGTAAGAACGGCTGGTTCAATGACAGCCTTACACCGACAGATAATATTATTCCATTGATGGATGGTATCATCAAGCATGTGCCGCCTCCCAAAACAGAGGAAGGTACATTGCAGATGCAAATCACTTCACTGGATTACTCTTCTTTCCTTGGTAGAATTGCCATTGGGAAGGTTGCAAGGAATACCATCCGTGAAAACCAGCCGATCACCCTCATGCAGGCTGATGGGTCAATGAAGAAACAGCGTGTGAAGGAATTATATGTATTTGAAGGGATGGGGAAACGCAAAGTAACAGAAGTACATGCAGGGGATCTATGTGCAGTTGTAGGTATTGAAGGATTCAACATCGGTGATACCATCGCTGATTTTGAAAATCCTGAAGCCCTGCCAGTCATTCATGTGGATGAGCCCACCATGAGTATGCTTTTCAGCATCAACAATTCACCCTTCTTTGGCAGGGATGGAAAGTTCGTAACGAGTCGACATTTGCGTGACCGCCTCATGAAAGAAACAGAAAAAAATCTTGCACTGCGTGTGAAAGAAACCGACAGTGCAGATAGCTTCCTGGTATACGGACGTGGAATTCTCCATCTTGGTGTCTTGATCGAGACGATGAGAAGAGAAGGATATGAATTGACAATCGGACAACCACAGGTGCTTATAAAGGAGATCGATGGTAAAAAATGTGAGCCATACGAGGTACTTGTGATCGATGTTCCGGAGGAATACGCTTCCAAAGCAATTGACCTAGTGAGCAGGAGAAAAGGTGAAATGTCTGTGATGGAAACCAAAGGCGATATGCAGCATATTGAATTTGAGATTCCTTCTCGCGGACTGATTGGACTTCGTACCAATATGTTGACCAACACCGCAGGTGAGGCAGTGATGGCACACCGCTTCAGTGAATACAAGCCCTGGAAGGGACCGATTCCTGGAAGAAACAATGGTGTATTGCTTGCAAAAGAAGGTGGAAGTACAACCGCATATTCATTAGATAAATTACAAGACCGAGGATTCTTTTTTGTGGATCCAGGAGAAGAAGTATACAAGGGAATGGTTATTGGAGAGAACAACAAACCTGGTGATCTCGTTGTAAATCCCAATGAAGGAAAGAAGCTTACCAACATGCGTGCCAGTGGTACCGACGGTGCTGCCAGCATCGCCCCCAAGCGACTCATGACACTTGAAGAGTGCATGGAATACATCCAGCATGATGAGTGCATTGAAGTCACTCCCAATTTCATTCGAATGAGAAAATTGATTTTGGATGAAACTGAAAGAAACCGTCTCGCCAAACAAATGAAGGCCGAAGCTGTTTAATAGATATGAAAAAGGCATTGCTCATAATTTGCTTACTGGGATCAATTTTGTTTACCCAAGATGCAGTATCGCAGTGTTCTATTTGCACAAAGACAGCACAACAACTTGGACATAAACCCGCTAAGGGGATGAATACAGGTATTATTTACCTGATGGTAGCACCTTTGGCAATTATTGGTGTTGTAGGAATCCGATGGTGGAAAAACAATAAAGATTGATTTTCATGAAAAGAGCTCTTCTGCATTTATCAATTCTTGTGTTGATGATTTCATTGTTTCAGTCTTGCACTGTCAACAATGTGAAGATTGATGACAAGATTGGAAAATTTTTCAAAGAAAAAGAGTTGGTTGGAACTTTTGGAATGTTTGATAATAGTCGAGGTGATTTTACTATTTATAATCTAGAAAGATTCAGAGAGAACTTTCCTCCAGGTCAGAGTTTCATGCTGTTCAGCAAATTAGTGGGCTTGCATACCGGCAAGTTGGCAAGCGATACCATAGAAATAGAATTTGATGCGCTCAATCAAATGATTGGAAAAGACACTTTGCAATATTGGGTTGATAGTGTTAAATACGGCAATAAAAAATGGAAGAAAGATTCTTTGATGATCAGTGCAGATGAACAGTTGGGATTGATGAAGCGATTATATTTCAAGCAGCTCCCATTTAGAGCGAGTGTTCAGGAGGCAATAAAAAAGCAATTGATCGTTGAGAATAATGCACAGCATCAGCTGGCCTATCAAAAAAATGAAGTAGCGTATAAGAGCAAAAAAATTGTTTGGCTATTGGGCTGGATTGAGGAAAATAGGCATGTATATCCATTTGTGCTGAATTATGAAACTTCTCTTGATGCCGAAACTGCAACAATCAGTGAACAACTTTGTAAAGAGATCCTGACGCATATCGGATTTTTTAAAGGGATCATGTAACTTAGTCTTGATGCAACTTTATACACCTTCTTTATTTACCTATCAACGTCTCGATACTGTTGAAGTAAAAATTGGAGATTTACTCCTCGGTAATCATCATCCCATCAGGGTTCAAACGATGACCACAACGGATACGATGAATACCATTGCAACCGTTGAGCAAACCATCCGTTGTATAGAAGCAGGTGCTGAATTGGTCCGCATTACAGCTCCGTCAAAAAATGAAGCAAACAATTTATTAGAAATTAAAAAGGAGTTGCGTAAACGCGGTTATACTACTCCATTGGTAGCGGATATTCATTTTACTCCTAATGCTGCAGAAATTGCAGCGCGTATTATTGAGAAAGTAAGGGTGAATCCGGGTAACTATGCAGATAAGAAGAAATTTGAATTTATAGAATACACTGATGCTGCATACAATGAGGAAATTGAAAGAATTCGTGAAAGGTTTACTCCACTGGTAAAGATTTGTAAAGAGCATGGTACTGCGATGCGCATTGGCACCAATCATGGTTCATTAAGCGATCGTATCATGAGCAGATATGGTGATAGTGCAAATGGAATGGTGGAGAGTGCAATGGAGTTCCTTCGTATTGCAAGAGATGAAGCATATCATAATATTGTCTTGAGCATGAAATCAAGCAATCCGCAGGTGATGGTGCAAGCCTATCGTTTGTTGGTGCAAACCATGCAACAGGAGTTTGGTATTTGTTATCCTTTGCATTTGGGGGTTACAGAAGCGGGGGATGGTGAAGATGGTCGTATAAAATCTGCAATTGGTATTGGATCATTATTAGAAGATGGTATTGGTGATACCATCAGGGTATCGCTAACGGAAGATCCTGAATTTGAAATCCCTGTTTGTTTAGATTTGGTTAAGCGGTACAATAATAGAACAGCATCTAAGGAAGTTGTTGAATCCATCAAACTACCGTATTCACCATTTGAATACAAGAGGAGAGATTCAATTCCTGTTGAAAATATTGGAGGTAAACAGGTTCCAGTTGTTTTGGCAGATATGTCAGCGATTGAAAAGCTTATTCCTTCACAATTGCAAAGTATTGGTTATACTTATGATGAGTCAACAGATAAGTGGGCCATCAGTGATGCCGCTGCAGATTTTGTATACACTGGCAATGCGCAAATTGAATTTCATTTGCCAGGGACATTAAAAAATATAGTTAATGCATCTTTTTGGAAAGCATCTGAATCAAGTTTTCCGTTGTTTAAATTGAAAGATTTTCATTCAGCCGAAACAAAAAGCACTCGCATCAATTTTATATTGTTAGATGAACTTGTTGCTGGTAACAAGTATCAGGAAGATTTATTGAAATTAAAAGACGAAAAAAATATTGTATGGTGTGTGAAGAGTGATGCAGAAAATTCAGTGCAAACTGTTCGAAGTATATTCGTTCAACTAGCAGCATTAGCTATCACTCATCCTGTTATATTATTTACTGAGAGCAAGAAACATACACCAGATGAACATTTGATTCACTTTGCAACTGAAACAGGTGCATTGTTACTGGATGGCATGGGAGATGGTATCAGTCTTGGATTTGGCCATGGCAGTGCAATGGATAATCCTGTTGTAAAAGGACGCACTTATCTTCCAGTAAAAGATATTTATCAATTTGCTAATAATACAGCATTCAGTATACTACAAGCAACCAGGACAAGAATTTCAAAAACTGAATACATCAGTTGTCCGAGTTGTGGCAGAACACTTTTTGACTTACAGGAAACCACAGCAAAAATCCGTTCAGTCACTAATCATTTAAAAGGGGTTAAGATCGCCATCATGGGTTGTATTGTTAATGGTCCGGGTGAAATGGCAGATGCAGATTTCGGTTACGTTGGCAGCGGTCCAGGTAAAATTACACTTTACAGAAGCAAAGAAATCGTCAAGAAAAACGTTGACAGTGAAGTTGCAGTTGACGAACTCATCAACTTATTAAAAGAAAGTGGCGCCTGGGTAAATCCTAGCTAATTACTTTCATTGCTTTTCCAATCTTTACAAAAGCAGCAATTGCTTTATCCAGATGTTCTTTTTCATGAGCAGCACTCAATTGAACCCTGATACGTGCCTTTCCTTTTGCTACAACCGGATAGAAAAATCCAATTACATAAATTCCTTCTTCCAATAATGCTGCAGCCATTTCTTGTGCAACTGTTGCTTCATAAAGCATTATCGGTACAATTGGATGTACACCAGCTTTGATATCAAACCCAGCATTTGTCATTGCTGTTCTGAAGTATTCCGTATTGAATTCTAATTTATCTCTCAATGCAGTTGTTTCACTAAGTAAATCGAGCACTGCAATTGAACCTCCTACAATGCTTGGTGCCAATGTATTGGAGAAAAGATATGGGCGACTGCGTTGACGAAGCATTTCAATGACCTCTTTTCTGCCACTGGTGAATCCACCTGATGCACCACCCAATGCTTTGCCCAGTGTTCCTGTGATGATATCAATTTTCCCAACAACACCACAATGTTCATGTGTACCTCTTCCAGTTTTTCCAAGAAATCCAGATGAATGGCATTCATCGATCATCACTGCGGCATCATATTTTTCTGCAAGGGCAACAATTTTATCTAACTGAGCAATGGTACCGTCCATGCTGAATGATCCATCTGTAACAACGATTCTATTTCTTAAGTGTGCAGCCTCTTTTAATTTTGCTTCAAGATCTTCCATGTTATTATGAGAGTATCTAAAGCGTTGAGCTTTACAAAGTCTCACACCATCAATGATGGACGCATGGTTCAATTCATCAGAGATGATGGCATCTTGTTCATTGAACAGAGGTTCAAAAACACCACCATTGGCATCAAATGCCGCAGCATATAGTATAGTATCTTCTGTTCCTAAAAAGGCAGAAATTTTTTGCTCAAGTTCTTTGTGAATATCCTGTGTTCCACAGATAAAGCGAACAGAACTCATTCCATATCCACGTTCATCAATGTACTTCTTGGCAGCTTCTATTATTTTGGGGTGAGATGACAAGCCCAGATAATTATTTGCACAGAGGTTGATGACTTCCTTGCCCCCAACTTTTATTACAGCCCCTTGGGGGCTCTCAATAATTCTCTCTTTTTTGAATAATCCTGCCTGTTTAATCTCCTCTAATTCAGTGGCAATGCGATTAACGAGCGTTTGGTTCATAAATAAATCGTTAAAGTGATTTTTTTTGACCGATCTGTAACTTTTGCGATCGAAATTCGTACCACAAATATACGTGCCTAACCAAGACTAAATGACTGAGCAGGAATATAATATATGTGTAGATGAATATGCAGACAGGGTGTATCGTTTCATATTAAAGAATATGCAACAGCCTGAAGATGCGCAAGATGTAGTTCAATCTGCATTTGAGAAAATGTGGAAGCATCGAGAAGAAGTAAAAGCCGAGACTGCAAAATCATATTTATTTACCGTGGCGTATCATCAAATGATTGACCATATCCGAAAAAATAAAAGAGTGGCATTGGTTGATGAATTTAATGATTCAGCTAAAGTGACAGGAGCAAAACAGTCGGTTTTAAAAAAGGAGTTAGAAAATGCTCTTCAACAATTGACGCCACTTCAAAAGTCACTTATTCTTTTAAAAGATTATGAAGGGTATTCATATGATGAAATAGGACAAATTACTGCGCTCAATGCAAGTCAAGTTAAAGTTTATTTGCATCGAGCCAGAACACAATTAAGAGCATATTTAGGCAAAATAGAAAATCTGATTTAAATGATTGATCAAACAAATTTTGAAACCTGGTTTTTGATGTATGCCGACAATGAGTTGTCTGCAGCAGAAAAATTACAGGTAGATGAATTTGTACATCAACATCCATCATTTAAAAAACAATTCGATATCATCAATCAAATCAAGTTCAAGCCAACCGATATTCAATTTCCTGATAAGTCAATCTTATACAGTGATCAAATGGAAGAAGCTGAAATGCGTTTTGTTCCAGATGAATCAATTGTTTTTCCGGGTAAAGAAACGCTCTACAGGCAAGCTAAAACACGAAAAATTAGTTGGCATATTCCCATTGGTATTGCAGCAAGTGTAATACTGTTGCTTGGTTTATTTAGTTTATTAAATACCCAAAAAGAAGTTCAGCAAAGCAAAGGGATATCAAAAGTAGTTAAGCAATCTCCAATTTTAAATTCAACGGATACAGTTGAACCTTTTGAGCAAGAAATTGTTCAAGCCAGAGTAGTTCCAGTAGTTAATAAAAAGAATGATAAAGTTATTGTTGAAAATATTTTACCCATAGCAATCACTGAAGTAATCGCAACTCAATCAATTGATAACATTGAAACAGCAGCAGCTGAAACTTTGCCTCAAACTGTTTCATCTAATTTTAGTCCTGATGCATTGAAAGCTGCAGAGTTAAGAAACGCAGTTGCTTCAGTTCCAGAAGTGAATCCAGTTGCGATCAATGCAGCTATGATCATTGAAGCATCCAATCGAAAGGACGAGCATTCAAAGCTGCGTGGCATCGCAAGAAAGATAACGAGACAGCTATTCAGACAGGAAGAGCAGCCTGAGGGAACACATTATATTCAGGTTGCAAGTTTCAATATACCAGTGGCAAATAAAAAATAAGCATATGAAGTTTTTTTGGAAGAGTGTTTTATTGTTGCTTTTGCAGCACCAGGGTTTTTCTCAAATTGACAGCACGGTTAAAAAAAGTATTGATACAATTAAGGTGGGGAATATTACCATTTTAAGAACCGGTGTGGATACATTAAATGCTACTATTAAAAGTATTTCAAAAGATACGTTTAGGCTAGGTGGAGGAATTGTAATCATTGGCGATGGTTTAGAGCGCGGATTAGACAAGATTCGAATCGGCAGTGAAAATTTAAAAGATGCAATTACTGAATTGAATCTTAAATCCATTACAAAAAAGAAGCCTAAAAAATATTCCACCAATTGGCTAGTATGGGATCTAGGATTTGCAGGGTATAACGATCAGACTGACTATAGTTCTGCTGCTGCACAGCAATTTCTTTCACCATTGATGGGTCCAAATTTTCCAGTAACGCCACCACTTTCCAAAAATGATTTTGCTTTTCGCACATCCCGCATTTCTAATTTTAATCTCTGGTTCTTTATTCAAAGGATGAGTTTGATCAAGCAAGTGGTAAACTTAAAATATGGATTAGGAATTGAGAGTAATAATTATTTCTACAAAACAGGAATTCAATATGAGGATTTAGGTGCAGAAACGCTTGTGAGAAGAAATGATTGGAGTGAAGCAAGGAAAAATAAGCTTGTGGCAAATTATCTCACTGCACCACTTATGATCAATATCAATACAAATCCAACCAATCATAAAAGAGGATTTCAGTTGTCAGCTGGTGTGAGTGGGGGATACCTGATTAGCAGCAGGCAAAAAACAGTAGCTGGAGGGGAGCGTTCAAAAGTTAAATCAGAATTCAATCTTTCTCCATGGAAGCTTGCATATGTTGGTGAGTTGGGTTTAGGTGCAGTACGACTTTATGGATCTTACGCACCCAAAGCAATGCATCAGTATGGAGTAGATCAAAGGCCTTATACAGTTGGGTTAAGATTTTCTTACTAAACCTTTCCGTTTTTGATTTCTTCTACGATTGCTGGATCCAGTAATGTAGTGGTATCACCAATTTTGTCGAGTTCTCCTTCTGCAATTTTTCGAAGAATCCGACGCATAATTTTACCGCTTCTGGTTTTAGGCAAGCCCGATACCAATTGAATTTTATCGGGCTTTGCTATTGGTCCGATAATTCTACTCACAGTTGCCGTAATATCTTTTTTCACCATGTCTGGTGTTCCATGAGTTCCACTGTAAATGACAAATGCATAAATACCCTGACCTTTTACATCATGCGGATATCCTACTACTGCACTTTCAACAACTCCGGCATGCATATTGATTGCATTTTCAACTTCAGCAGTTCCAATTCTATGTCCACTTACATTTAATACATCATCCACTCTTCCTGTGATGCGGTAGAAGCCATTTTCATCTCTATAGGCACCATCTCCTGTGAAATATAGATTATCATATGTAGCAAAATAATTTGTTCTGCATCTCTCGTGATCTCCATATGTTGTTCTGATGGTAGAAGGCCAAGGTGATTTAATGCAGAGATTTCCTGTTACATTGTTTTCTGTTATTTCATTTCCTTTTTCATCCAACAATATGGGTTCAACACCTGGCATTGGAAGTGTTGCGAAGCTTGGTTTTGCGGGGGTAATACCTGCAAGATTGCTGATCAGTACTCCACCTGTTTCTGTTTGCCACCAGGTATCAACGATCGGACATTTTTTCTTCCCGATGTTTTCATCATACCAATGCCATGCTTCTTCATTGATGGGTTCACCTACTGTTCCAAGCACACGCAGGGATGAAAGATCTTTGTCTTTGATCGGATCTAGTCCAAATGCCATTAAACTTCTAATCGCTGTAGGGGCAGTGTAAAGTATATTGACTTTATACTTATCAATGATGTCCCAAAATCTTCCCGCATCTGGAAATGTTGGTATGCCTTCAAACATCAATGTTGTTGCACCTGCACTGAGTGGTCCGTATACGATATATGAATGTCCTGTGATCCATCCAATATCTGCAGTGCAGAAGTGAATTTCTTTTGGCTGGTACTGAAATACATTTACAAACGTATAGTTTGTATAAATCATGTAACCTGCACATGAATGAACTACACCTTTTGGTTTACCGGTTGATCCGGAAGTATACAGAATAAAAAGTGGATCTTCTGCGTCCATTATTTCAGGCGGACAATCTGGGTTTCCTGCAGTTTCAACTTTTCTGATTTCATCTTCCCACCACACATCTCTTCCTTTGATCATGCTCACTGCCGTGCGTGTATGGGTGTACACTATAACACGTTTCACAAATGAACAATTCACCAATGCATCATCAATTACAGATTTTAAAGGAATGTCTTTTGCACCCCTGAATGCACCATCACAGGTTATAATAAATTCTGCTTTTGCATCTTGCAGGCGATCAGCAATACTCTGTGCGCTGAATCCTCCAAAAATAACAGAATGAATTGCACCAATTCTTGCGCATGAAAGTACTGCGATGGCCAATTCAGGAATCATGCCCATGTAAATACAAACTCGATCTCCTTTTTTGACACCATTGTTTTTCAAGACGTTTGAAAACTGTACTACTTTTTCATGCAATTGAGCATAGGTTAGTGTACGATGATGTTCATTGGGGTCATTTGGTTCCCATATTATGGCGGGTTGATTTGCCTTATCTGCCAAATGACGATCAATACAATTATGCGTAATATTCAATTTTGCACCTGAGAACCATTTAATAGAAGGCTCCTTGAAATTCCATTCCAATACTTTATCCCATTTCTGATACCAATGAAAATTTGATGCAATGGATGACCAAAAAGCTTCAGGCGATTCAATACTTTTCTTCCATGCCTGATGATAGTCTTCTAGGGATTTGATCTGGTAAGGGTAACTCATATCTGTGCAATCATTTGAGGTTGTTAAGTTAAAAAAAATAAGATTGTTCGTGAACTATTTTTAACTTCAAACTGAATCTTAACTAAATAATTATTGCTTTCCATGCAAACTGTGACTGACAAAAAACAAATCCGACAGATTATTTTCGCATCTTCCGTTGGCACACTGATTGAGTGGTATGATTTTTATCTCTTTGGAAGTCTTGCTCCCATTATAGCCATGCAATTTTTCCCTAAGGCTGATCCAACTGCAGCGCTGCTTTCAACCCTGGCAACTTTTGCAGCAGGATTTATTGTCAGGCCATTTGGTGCTTTAGTATTTGGAAGGTTAGGCGATATGGTGGGAAGGAAATATACTTTTCTGCTCACCCTTGTATTAATGGGCGGATCAACATTTGCGATTGGATTGATACCAGGCTATGAAAAAATTGGCTTTGCGGCACCTATCATCGTGTTGCTACTTAGATTGATTCAGGGTCTTGCGTTGGGCGGAGAATATGGCGGAGCAGCAACCTATGTTGCAGAACATTCTCCTGAAAGCAAAAGAGGATTTTATACAAGTTGGATTCAAACAACAGCAACATTAGGACTCCTTCTTTCTTTAGGTGTTATTTTGTTGACACGTAAAAGTTTAGACGGGAATGAAGCAGCATCCATCAAAGCATTTGAATCTTGGGGATGGAGAATTCCTTTTTGGTTTTCAATCGTACTCGTTGGGATGAGTATATATATAAGAATGAAGATGAATGAATCTCCATTGTTTAGCAAACTCAAATCAGAAGGGAAAATTTCTACGAATCCGATAAAAGAGAGTCTGTATAAAAGATCAAATCTGAAAATGGTTTTGCTTGCATTGTTTGGTGCAACCATGGGGCAAGGCGTAGTTTGGTATACTGGGCAGTTTTATGCACAAACATTTTTAGAAAATGCATGTAAGATTGATTTTGAACAAACCAGAACAATTCTTATTTGTGCCATCATTTTTGCAACACCACTATTTATTGTCTTTGGTAACTTGAGTGATAAGATTGGAAGAAAGTGGATTATCATACTCGGCATGTTTCTTGCCATCATCAGTTATCGTCCAATTTATCAGCAAATGCTGAAGTTATCAACAACACAACAGGTTGTGCTTGATGAATCACAAACCAAAATTGAATCAACCATCAATGTTGGTGTACACAAAGATTTTAGCCTAAGAACTACTACTACTCAGCATGTTTATCAAAATGGCATAACAGAAAAAATAGTTCATGTCGATACATTATATAATTCAGGAGAGGAACGTGCCCAAAGCATTGATAAATCATCCAAAATACTTCCAACCAATACCTATTGGGCAATGGTGGCTTTGATTTTTGTTCAGATATTATTTGTGACAATGGTCTATGGACCCATTGCTGCTTTTTTAGTGGAAATATTTCCAACCAAGATCAGGTATACTTCAATGAGTTTGCCATATCATTTAGGAAATGGTGTTTTTGGAGGATTGACACCTTTCATTGCAGTGTTGCTCGGCACCATTTATACTGCAGATCCACTGGTGGGTTTATGGTATCCTATTGCAGTTGCTGCATTATCAATGGTGATTGGTGCGATGTATTTATCAAACAAAATTGATCCAAACGTAAATGACTGATATATGAATCAAGTAAAAAGAATTGCCGGATTTTTTTGGATAGCCATAGCATTTGTTGCGTATGCTATTTTGTTAAAAACAACAATCAATCAGATTGCCGCAAAGCCAACAACAGATACCATTGTGCAATGGAGTATCTTTGCAATTATATTTCTTCCAATTGCGATAGGCCTTATTATTTTTGGCTGGCTTGCAATGAAAGGCGACTATGATCAATTGCCTGTTTCAAGTGAAGAAGTAGCAGATTAATTGTAGGCATGTCAATTAAATTACATCAGGTAACAAAACAATATGGTACCCAGAAAGCGGTAAACGATATTAGTTTTGAAGTTTCAAAAGGACAAATTGTAGGATTTCTTGGTCCTAATGGTGCTGGCAAGTCAACCACCATGAAAATGATCACAGGATTTATCCAACCTGATCATGGGAGCATTGAGGTATGTGGAATCAAGGTTGAAGGCGAAGCGCTGTTCACCAAGAAAAAAATTGGCTACCTGCCAGAGCATAATCCTCTATACCTCGAGATGTATGTGAAGGAATACCTGAGCATGCTTGCCTCTCTGCATGTCATTCCCGATTCAAAAAAAAGAATAGAAGAAGTAATAAGATTAACCGGATTATCGACCGAATCAAATAAAGAGATCAGCCAATTATCAAAAGGTTATAGACAGCGGGTTGGATTGGCAGGAGCCATCATTCATGATCCTGAAGTGCTGATACTGGATGAGCCTACCACCGGACTTGATCCCAATCAGATATTAGAAATCAGATCCTTGATTAAGGAGTTGGGTAAGCATAAAACCATTTTATTTTCCTCTCATATTTTACAGGAAGTTGAGGCAATTTGTGATCATGTAATCATCATTCACAAGGGGACGATCGTCGCAGACAGATCAATTACTGATCTGAAAATGATACAGGCAAGTGGGTTAACGAGGGTGAAATTTAGTGGGGAGGTTGCTCAAAAAGATTTAATGTCACTCTCTGGAATTCAGGAAGTTAAATGTGATGAACACGGGGAATGGTTATTGCGTTCCAATTTATCTGTAGATATTAACAAAGAACTCATGTCATTCGCTTTGCAACATAACTTGAATATCGTTTCTTTGCAAGCGCAAACCCTTCAGTTGGAAGATATTTTCAGACAATTGACAGGAGAGTAACGATGCTCGCTTCTTTATCAATCGTATAAAAAATAATTTTATGAGTCTCATTGCAAGTGTACACGCAAGACAAATTTTAGACAGTAGAGGAAATCCAACCGTTGAAGTTGATGTCATTACTGAAGGTGGATTCTTCGGACGTGCTGCAGTTCCATCAGGTGCTTCAACTGGTAAGCACGAAGCAGTTGAATTAAGAGATGG
>JAFMEZ010000011.1 GCA_017856455.1 Parafilimonas sp. | reverse complement strand
GCTCAAATCACACATCATTATTCCATCGATGATTTAATCAACAGACAGGTTATTGCTGTTGTAAACTTTCCCCCTAAGCAAATTGCCAACTTTTTCAGCGAGTGCTTGGTTTTGGGTGTATATGACAAAAATAATCAGGTAATCTTATTGCAACCTGACAAAAATGTGGAAAATGGATCTAAAATTGGTTGAATCAATATATCAGGCCACTATTCCGTCACCAATTGGTGATATATTTCTCAGGTATAGCGAAGACAGTATCATAGCTTTAAATTTCGAAAGTAATTATTTAAATAAAATAATATTAAATGAACAAAATCAAGTATTTATAAATACAAAAAAACAACTGGAATCTTATTTCTCAAGAACATTGAAGCAGTTCAATTTAAAGTTGAGTCCAAATGGTACAAACTTTCAAAAAGCAGTTTGGAGTGAGCTGATGAAGATACCATTTGGGACTACCATATCCTATCAACAAATAGCAGAAAATCTTGGCGGTAAGGACAAAACTAGAGCAGTTGCCTCTGCAATTGCAAAAAATCCAATTTTATTGCTTATCCCATGCCACAGGGTGATTGGCAGCAATGGAAAAATAACCGGGTTTTCAGGTGGTTTGAGCAGAAAAAGGGCATTATTAGACTTAGAAAGCAATCAATTTGTTTTTTAAGAAAATAATCGAAGGATTTCCTACATAAAATCATCAAATTCAACAGGTTTTGCATTTAATTTCAAACTATTTTCGTCCATATGAAACAATTAACAATCCTAACTGTCATAACCCTTTTAATCTTAACCTCTTGTGAGGAGAAAAAAAAGACACAAAAAACGACTGATGCGTCAAAATCTGGTCCACTTTCTGTAGATGTCAAGATTGTGTCAAGGGATACAGTAGCAGAATCGATTGAAGTTGCAGGAAATGTCCTCCCCTATGAATTGACTGAAATCAGACCTGAAATTTCAGGAAGAGTCATAAGCCTAAATTTTAAAGAAGGGTCAACAGTTCAAAAAAACACGCTTCTTGTAAAACTTTTTGATGGCGACCTACAGGCACAATTAAAAAAATTACTTGTTCAACAACAAATTGCTGATAAAACCGAAGAGCGTCAGAGAGAACTCCTCAAGATCAATGGTATAAGTCAGCAAGACTACGACTTGAGTTTATTGCAGTTAAATAATATCAAAGCTGATATTGAATTAATCAAGGTTAATATTTCAAAAACTGAAATTAAGGCTCCCTATACTGGAAGAATTGGCTTAAGAAATATTTCAATAGGTGCTTTTGTTACGCCTTCGAACATCATCACATCTATTAGCCAAGTAGATCAAAAGAAAATCAGTTTTAGTATACCTGAGAGATACAGCAATCAAGTTAAAACTGGACAAAAAATAGACTTTGGTATTGAAGGCAAAGATCAAAATTATACTGCTTCGGTTTTAGCATCAGAAAGTGTAATTGAGGCTCAAACACGTAACCTGAAGATCGTTGCCACAATCAATGACAGTAAAAATGAACTTGTGCCAGGAACATTTGCAAAAGTTAGCTTAACACTCGGAGAAAACACCAATGCAGTATCCATTCCATCACAATGTGTTATCCCAAGTGCAAGATCAAAGCAGGTTATCTTGTATAAAAATGGTGAACCTCAATTTGTAAATGTGAAGACGGGAATTAGAGGCGCAGACAATGTACAAATTACTGAAGGCGTGCTTCCTGGAGATACAGTAATTGTAACAGGATTACTTTTCATTAGAAAAGATTCAAAATTGAAATTGGGTAAGATTCAATAGTTAGATTCAAAACTTAAAGAATGAACCTTTCAGAACTTAGTATTAAACGTCCAGTTTTTGCGGTCGTCTGCAGCATAGTGATCATCATTTTTGGTGTAATGGGCTATAGTTTTCTCGGTGTTCGGGAATATCCAGCCATTGATCCACCAATTGTAAATGTTAGATGTAGCTATGTTGGCGCCAATGCAGAAATCATTGAACAACAAGTAACAGAAGTCCTGGAAAAAGCCGTAAACGGTGTTCAGGGTGTCAAAAATATTACATCCTCTAGCTCACAGGGTAGCAGTAACATCACTGTTGAATTTGAATTGGGAGTTGATCTTGAACGAGCTGCAAATGATGTTAGAGAAAAGGTTTCACAGGTAAGTGGACGATTGCCACAAGATTTAGATGCACCTCCAGTTGTTGCTAAACAAGATTCTGATGCAGAACCTATTGTGTTCATGCAAATGCAAAGCAACAAGAGAACTTTATTGGAGATTTCAGATTTGGCTGAAAATATAGTACAGGAACGTCTTCAAACCATATCCGGTGTCAGTGGTGTTAACATATTTGGTCAACGCCCAGCAATGCGTATTTGGTTTGACCCTGTAAAATTATCTGCATATAGATTAACGATCAGCGATGTTAAAACGGCATTGGATAGAGAAAACATTGAGCTTCCCGGCGGAAAAGTTAGAGGTAATGTAACTGAACTTACTGTTAAAGCATATGGCAAGTTAACTACTGAAGAAGATTTCAACAACCTCATTATCAAACAAACAGAAGGAAATATCATCCGTCTTAAAGATATTGGTTATGCAATTATTGGTCCGGAAAATGAAGAATCTGCAACACGTAAGAATAATGTAAGATCAGTGAACATGGCAGTAGTTGCGCAACCTGGTTCCAATCAGGTAGAAATTGCCAATGAGATTTACAAGCGAATTGAACAAATCAAAAAAGATCTTCCGAAAGACATTATCCTTGAAATTGGATTTGATAGAACAACATTTGTAAGAAAGGCAATCACTGAAGTACAAGAAACATTACTCATTGCCATCCTACTTGTTGTATTGATTATTTATCTCTTCTTCAGAGAATGGTCAATAGCATTTCGCCCCCTCATCGACATTCCTGTAGCACTAGTAGGTGCTTTCTTCATCATGTATGTCGCAGGATTTTCAATCAACGTACTAACATTACTTTCTTTGGTATTGGCAACAGGACTCGTTGTAGATGACGGTATAGTTGTGACGGAAAATATATTTAAGAAGATTGAGCAGGGAATGGATAAGTATACAGCTGCAAAAGAGGGTTCAAAAGAAATTTTCTTTGCGGTAATTTCAACTTCAATAACGCTTGCCATTGTATTCCTTCCTATCATTTTCTTACAGGGATTTGTTGGAAGACTATTTAGAGAATTTGGTATAGTAGTAGCAGGTGCGGTTTTGATATCTGCATTTGTATCACTTTCTCTTACACCGGTCCTGAATATTTACCTTACCAAAAAGAATGTTCACGACCATTCTTGGTTTTATAATAAAACAGAACCCTTCTTCGCTGGTATGGAAAATACCTATAAGAAAATGCTCAATGCATTTATGGGTAAGAGATGGATTGCTTTTGTGATCGTCGCACTTTGCGTTGCAGCTATCTATTTTGTAGGCAAAACCCTCCCTTCTGAGCTTGCTCCAATGGAGGATAGAAACCGTTTGAGAATGAGTATTACTGCACCAGAGGGAACTGACTTTGATTACATGGACAGAGCTGTTTATGATATTACCCAAAAAGTGATGGACTCTGTTCCAGAGCGATTTGTTGTGCTTTCATTTGCACCCAATTTTGCAGGTGCTGGCGGTGCGAACAATGCCAATGTAAGTATTGGACTTGTTGATGCCGGTGAAAGAGAGAGAAGTCAAAATGATATTGCACAAAATTTAAATAAAATCTTTAAGGATCAAACTGATTTAAGAATTTTTGTAACACAAGAACAAACCATATCTGTTGGTCAAGGTGGCCGGGGGTCTTTGCCTGTTCAATTTGTATTGCAAAACCTCAACTTCGATAAGCTTAAAGAGAAAGTGCCACAATTCATGGACGAAGTTTCGAAGAGTCCGGTTTTCCAAGGCAACGACGTTAATTTAAAATTCAATAAACCTGAAATCCAGATAACAATTGATCGTCTGAAAGCAAGTGAGCTGGGTATTTCCATTCTTGATATCTCAAATACATTACAGCTTGCACTCAGTGGAAGAAGATTTGGATATTTTTTAAGGAATGGCAAGCAATATCAGGTAATCGGACAAGTAGATCGCAAAGATCGTGATGCACCGGTTGACTTAAAATCGTTCTACCTCAGAAGCAGAAGCGGAGAATTGATTCAACTTGACAATCTTGTAAGATTTAATGAATCTGCTACTCCCCCATCTATCTATCATTTCAATAGATTGAAGAGTGCAATTGTTTCAGCAGGATTAGCACCAGGTAAAACACTAGGTGATGGTATTAAAGAAATGAGAAGAATAGCTGGAATTGTACTTGACGATTCTTTTACTACAAGCTTAAGTGGTTCATCAAGAGATTTTGCCGAGAGTTCTTCCAATACACAAACAGCATTTTTATTAGCATTGGTCTTGATATTTCTTGTATTAGCTGCTCAGTTTGAAAGCTTTGTTGATCCATTGATTATTATGATCACAGTACCGCTTGCCTTGGCTGGTGCTGTTATCAGTTTGGCAATATTTGGACAAACATTGAATATATTTTCTCAGATTGGTATTATCATGTTAATTGGACTCGTAACCAAGAACGGTATATTGATTGTTGAATTCGCCAATCAAAAAAGAGAAGCTGGAATGTCGAAATTACAAGCCGTTTTAGAAGCTTCAGTAGCCAGACTTCGTCCAATTTTGATGACAACACTTGCAACCGCACTCGGTGCACTCCCTATTGCACTTGCATTAGGATCAGCAGGTAAAAGTCGTATTCCATTAGGAATAGTAATTATCGGTGGATTAATGTTTGCGTTAATTCTCACATTATTTGTAGTGCCAGCTTTGTATACTTTCATTTCCAGGAAAAAAACAAATCATGCCAATTAGATTCTTAATAATAAGTTTTTTATTCATAAATGCATCTGTTTCGCAGGATTCTATGCTTACCGCAAAAGATGTAGTTGATATTGCAGTTAAAGAAAACCTTGATATTCAAATTGCACAAAGTGATGTAGAAATTGCTAGAATTAGTAATAATTGGGGTAATGCAGGTATGTTTCCAACAATTGCTGCGCAAGCAACAAATACTGAAGCTGTATCTAATTTGAACCAGAAATTAAATAATGGGAATTCAATTCAGCGAAATAATGTTTCGAATAATAGCTTAAATGCAAACCTCACATTAAGTTGGAGAATATACAATGGAATGCGCATTAGATCTACGAAAGAGAGATTTGAGATCATCGAAAAAATGGGGAATATTGCTTTTAAACAACAGGTTGATCAGGTTATTTTTGATGTATTAAGCGTTTATTACAATTTAGTTAGACTGAACAAGCAGGTAAATTCAACTATAGCAATTATTGACTTTTCAAGAGAGCGGGTAAAAATTGCTGAAACCCGTTTTAATGTAGGAAGTGGAACGAAAACGGATATGCTGCAAGCAAAAATTGACCTAAATACGCAAGAAGTTAATCTTCAAAATATATATAGACAGATTTCTGTGACCAAAGCAAGTTTAAACAATTTATTAAAGCGGAAGCCATCAGAACCTATTCAAGCAAAAGAGGAACAATTTAGAATTCCCAATATTGAGCTTGAAGAAATTTTCAAGAAAATTGACGAGCAAAATTTTCAAATGCTAATGGCGCATCAAACAAAATTGAATCTAGCCAACGATAGAAAAATAATTTACTCACAAAAGCTTCCAACATTAACATTAAATTCATCAGCGTTCTTGAATAGAACAATTTCTTCAGCTGGTTTATTTCTTACCAATCAAACTTATGGACCAAACGTTGGACTTACCATTGGTGTTCCCATTTTTCAGAGCAATATCAATAAGACTCAGTTAAGGGTAAATACTGTTCAGCAAAAACAACAAACACTTGAAATTGAATCATTGAGGGCAAGAATTCAACGAGATATTTATATTGCATTCCAAGAATATCAAAATGCAATACAAGCTGCAAAAGTTGAGGAATCCAATGTAAAACTTGCTGAAGAAAACAATAAAATATCCACTGAGCGATTCAGAAAACTACAGAGTAATTCAATAGAACTTAGACAGGCTCAGTTAAGCTTAAATGAAGCACAAGACAGATATATTAACGCACAATACAGAGCACATATTGCTGCTACATCTATCCTATTTACGATTGGAGAAATAAGCAACTTCTAATTAACGATAAGATTCTTTTTCTTAAATGCCATTGGTAATAGGTCTGTAACAGATTTGAATTCGTACACTTCACCTTGTTGTCCGGTTAATAGTAATCGAATAGGTGTTGAAAATCTTGACTCAAACTCTACCAATGATTGTCGGCATATACCACAGGGTGCAATAGGTGCGTCGGATGGCAACTTCTCGCTGAAATAACTAATACAAATTGTTTTAACTACAGCATCAGGTGCAACAGATGAAAGGGTTGCAAGCATTACCCTCTCAGCACAAAGTCCGATTGGATAGGATGCATTCTCCTGATTTGTACCATGAACAAATTCAACGTTTTTCAGCATCGCAACACTAGCAACTTTGAAACCTGAGTAAGGAGCATAAGCAGAAGTTGCAATACTTCTGGCCTTTGATATTAATTGTTGATCTGCATCAGAGAGTTCGTATGCATCTTTATGTTTTATAAATTGAATATCAAAGGATGCATTCATTGCTGTTTTATTTAATCGTTTTGAAGATTCGATTCCATCTTGGTCCATTTTGCCAACTGAACCAAATCAAGGAAGCTTTTCCTACAATATGATCTTCTGGAACAAATCCCCAAAATCTTGAATCCTGAGAATTGTGACGGTTATCCCCCATCATCCAATAATAATTCATTTTAAAAGTATAGGTATTTGCCAATTGTCCATTGATATAAACTTTTCCGTCCTTTTGCTCAAATTGATTGTTCTCATAAACCTGAATTACTCTTCTGTATAAAGAGATATTCTTCTCAGTCAATTCTATTGATACATTCTTTTTTGGGATCCAAATAGGTCCAAAATTATCTTCACTCCATTTAAAATTTGCTGTATCGTATGGGAAAGTATTTCCGAATCCGCTTGTATTCAGCTCTGGAGTAAGCATTGAAGACACAACAAATGGAAATGATTTAACCTTATTCAGTTGTGAGGGTGTAAGAATTAATCTATAGGTATTTTTCATTCCCTCCAATTGCATGAAATCTCTTTGATCAGGATCTTGCAAGTCTACATTCAATTCCTTTGAAATAAATTCATCTGAGAAAAATCCTTTACCATCAAGTACAACGATATAGGGCATTTCTGAATCTGGAGGGTATTGACTTAATTGATTATTTACATATACCAAGCCATCCCTTACTGAAAGTGTATCTCCAGCAATGCCGACACACCTTTTGATGAAATTTTCTCTTTTATCTACTGGTCTGGAAATGATATCATCTCTTTCAGCAAACAACATATCTCTATTACCACCCCTTGCTTCATAAGCTCTTAGGTAATCATAGTAGTTGATTTCAGACTGAAACTCACGAATGACTGTATCACCTACTGGATAATTGAAAACAACAACATCGTTTCTCAAAACAGGTTGCGCAAAAAATCTTCTGTATGGCAACTTAATCCATTCCAAATAAGATTGAGAAGTGCTCAAAGGGAGGGTATGGTGAACAAAAGGAAATGCCAAAGGAGTATTAGGCACTCTAGGTCCGTATGAAGTTTTACTTACAAATAAGAAGTCATTTACAAGTAATGTCTTCTCCATAGATCCTGTTGGAATAACATAAGCCTCAAAAACGAAAGTCCTGATAATCGTTGCTGCAACAACCGCAAACACTGCAGCATCAATCCATTCTCTGGCTGCTGATTTTTTATAATTTTTCACAACAGCTACTCCACCAAATCGTTCATTTTTTGAAAATCCTAAATATGGGAAATAAAAAAAAGGCACAAGAACAGTGGCAGCATGATGAATCAAATGAAATCTTCCAAAATGTTCTACAAATTTTATGCTGATCCATATGGTAACAAACTGTCCAGCTATTGGCACCAGTTGAAAAAAGAACCAATATATTTTCAGATCCATTTTCTTTACCATCAACCAAGTATTATAAAATGGGATCAATGCTTTCCACCCTTCTAATCCTGCTTTTTTAAACATTCCATACAAGCCTGCATGCATTCCTATAACAGCAAGAATAAATAAAATCCAGCCTATACTCATAGTAAGTAATTATGCTTTCAAAAGTAATATAAAATGAAAGAAATGTAACACTGCAGCTGATAAGCGAGTGTTAAATGATGTAGTCGGTCGAAAAGCTTGAAGAGATGATTGAAATATACTATATGGTAGTTCTAACCTTTTCTGTAAGCCTTGATGATTTAACTCTTGCTACATCTTTTACCGTTGCATCCAATTCCATCAAACTGATTTCAACATCATCGCATGGAATATTAGGAGAAGATGTACAAAAACGCATAGCCACCCAAACATGATCCATCACAACTTCATCAATTTTATTGAAGCCCTTAGACATCAAGCAACCCCAATTTAAATCTCTATTCAAATCACTAACAATCTTTGATGTTGGCTTTGGATATGCAATCCAAAGTTTACCCTGGTCTTTTAAAGCAGGAATAACATCCTTCAAAATACCAGAGAGTTGATTATAGTTGATGGCAAAAACCAATGCAAAATCTATCTTTCTGCTCTTTAGCAGAGGAGTTACATTTTTTGCAAAAGATAATTTTGTGAAATATTTCTCCAGAGTTGAAGGTATTCCTTGGATGAGCAGGTTTTTCTCATCGCAAAGCTGAAGCTTGTCAAAAATATTAATCAGCATTCTTCAGTCAATTTTAGTTTAGGAGGACTAAATTAACACTTTTTCCACAGATTTTAGCAAGGAAAGTATGGTTATCTGGAGTTCTTTCTGCGATCGCGATTCTTAAAAATAGGCACTTTATTCTCATTTCCAGAGAGCAGACGGCCAATATTCTTCTGATGTGTAAGAATGACCAGTAGCGCAACGGCTATGGCAAATACTCTGTAGGCGTTATTATCTACGTTGAACACGATCAAAATAAAGATTGGGAATGCAATACTTGCCAAAATAGAGCTCAGTGAAACAAAGCGGGTAAGATAGAGCACCAAAAGAAAAACACCGATACAACTCAGAGATGTCCATGGTGATACCGCGATGATTAGTCCAAATAACGTTGCAACGCCCTTTCCACCCCTGAATTCAGCCCAAATTGGGAAAATATGTCCAATTACCGCTGCGAGTCCTAACCCGATTTGAAAATTTGTCCTTTCAAACTCATTTTGAACATAAAAAGGTAGCAAAAGAGCCAATTTAACAGCTATAAATCCTTTTAAAATATCCAAAAACATCACAATTGTGCCCCACTTACTGCCTAAAACACGGAAAGTATTGGTTGCACCAGCATTACCACTACCGTAATCACGTATGTCAATGTTGAATTGGGACTTACTTACAATTACAGATGTTGGAATAGAGCCTATTAAGTATGCCACAATAATCAAAACTGCTTCATTCATGCCTGAGGGCAAATTTGATGAACATCAAAATTAATAAAAAAGTAATAATCGTCTAATCTGGTTTAACCTTTTTGGCTAAAGTTTAAACGATAAAGCAATCCATCCGTTCTCGGAATAATGTTTGACAATTGGGCCAAAATATTTTTGATACACCCTAGCAATTTCATCGTAATCAACTGATAATAAACCACTTATAACAATGGTGCCTTTTTTATTTAAAATGGATTGAAGTTGTTCAGCATGTTCAATCAGGATGTTCTTATTGATGTTGGCGAGTATAATGTCAAAAGATGGTAGTTCTTTTAAATGATTCTTGCATTCCACCTTGATATTATACATTTCATTCAATGAAATATTTTCTATTGCGTTTTCAAAACTCCATTGATCATTGTCGATGGCTAAAATTTCAACAGCACCTAGTTTTTCAGCTAAAATGGATAATATTCCGGTTCCCGTGCCAAAATCCAACACCTTTTTATGTTTGAAATCCAACTCCAACATTGCAGACATCATCATCTTTGTAGTAGCATGATGACCAGTGCCAAAGCTCATCTTAGGTGTAATGATTATCTCATGTTCATAACCAGGTTTTGAAGGATGGAAATCTGCCCTGATGTATACTTGTTTAGGAATTTCAACTGGTTGAAAGTTAGACTCCCAAGCACTGTTCCAATTGGTTTCTTTGATTGTTGATTCTTGAAAGGACAAGGATTGATGCTTAAACCATTGTTTTAGCTCATCTAATTTTGCCTCATCCCTAGTAGCATATGCTTTAACATCATTTTCCTGTTCTTCAAATTGACAGAAACCAAATTCAGGTAAAAAAGCAAAAACCAATTCCTTTTTTGAAGCGTCTAAATCTGATATATGAATTTCAATGTACTCCATAAAAAAAGCCGGCATAAACCGGCTGATTTAATTTATTGTTCAGAAGATTGTTCGTCCTCTGGTTTTTTAAATTCAGGTTTTGGAATCAATACTTTTCTGCTAAGTTTAAACTTACCAGTCTTGTGATCAATGCCGATCAATTTTACTTTTACAATATCACCTTCTTTTAAAATGCCATCAAGGTTTTCAAGTCTCTTCCAGCTCACTTCACTGATATGAAGCAACCCTTGTTTTCCAGGCATGAATTCAACAAATGCACCATAAGGCATGATTGACTTTACAGTGGATTCATATTCTTCTCCTACTTCTGGAATAGCAACAATTCCCTTGATCCAGGCAACCGCTTTATCCAATCCTTCTTTAGCTGGACTGAAAATACTTACCTCACCATATTTTCCAACTTCTTCGATATTAACAGTTGTACCTGTTTCACGTTGAATTTCCTGAATGATTTTTCCTTGTGGGCCGATAACAGCACCAATGAATTCTTTATCAATAATCAACTTTTCCATTCTTGGAGCATGTGGTTTCACTTCATCTCTTGGAGTATCGATGCATTGATACATTTCCTGAAGAATATGCAATCTTCCCTTTCTTGCTTGCTCCAAAGCCTCACGCATCGTTTCCATACTCAATCCATCAATCTTGATATCCATTTGAATACCACAGATGCCATCACGTGTTCCGGTAACCTTGAAATCCATATCACCCAGATGATCTTCATCACCCAAGATATCAGTCAGGATTGCATACTTACCGTCAGAAGGACGAGTAATCAAACCCATTGCAACACCACTGACGTGTTTTGGAACTGGCACACCAGCATCCATCAAAGCCAATGAACCAGCACATACTGTAGCCATTGATGAAGAACCATTGGATTCTAATATATCAGAAACGATTCTAACCGTATATGCGTATTCATTTCCAGGCATCATTTGCTTGAGTGAACGCAATGCAAGGTTTCCATGTCCTACTTCTCTTCTACCCGGTCCTCTCATTGGTTTAACTTCACCTGTTGAAAATGCAGGGAAATTGTAATGAAGGATGAATTTGCTGTAATCAGATTTTGCTGCACTTTCAATCAGCAGTTCATCCAAAGGAGTACCAAAAGTTACTGTAGTCAAAGATTGAGTTTCACCTCTGGTAAATAAAGCAGAACCATGTGGAGAAGGAAGCACATCAACCTCCATGTTCAAAGGTCTAACTTGATCCAATGATCTTCCATCCAAACGGATTTTATCATCAAGAATCATGTTTCTTACCACATCCCATTTCAGATCCTCGAAGTATTTCTTAGCCAATTTCTTTTGTATGTCTGTTGCTTCTTCACCAAGTGATTCAACAACTTCTTTTTTCAATTCATCATAAGCTTTAGAACGATCAGCTTTGCTGGTACCACTCTTTGAAATTGCATATACTCTATCAGTTGCAAATTCATTGACTTTTTGTTGAATGGCATCGTCTGTCAAAGGTTTTGTATAATCGCGCTTTCCTTCAATACCAACTTTTTCGCGTAGTTGTTCTTGTGCTGTGATTTGAATTCTAATTGCATCGTGAGCAACTTCAAGTGCTTTGATGAAATCAGCTTCAGAGCACTCTTTTGATTCTCCTTCCACCATCATCAAATTCTTGTGGGTAGCACCAATCATGAAGTCCATATCAGCACTTGCCATTTCACTTCTGGTTGGATTTACAACAAAAGAACCATTTACTCTTGCTACACGAACTTCAGAAATGATTTCTTTGATTGGAATATTTGAAACAGCCAATGCTGCAGAAGCAGCAAGACATGCCAATGAATCTGGCATGATTTCAGGATCACTGGAAACAAGTGTTACCAATACCTGTACATCACACAAATAATCTTCAGGAAACAAAGGACGTAGAGCGCGATCAATTAAACGACTAACCAATACTTCGTAATCGCTCAATCTGCCTTCACGCTTAAAAAATGAACCAGGTATTCTACCAGCAGAAGCAAATTTCTCTTGATAGTCAACTGAAAGTGGGAAAAAATCCTGTCCTTCTTTAGGTTCTTTATTCGCACATACTGTAGCCAATAAAATACAATTTCCCTGACGAACAGTTACAGCACCATCCGCTTGACGAGCGAGTCTGCCTGTTTCTATAGTTACAATTCGACCATTACCAAGGTCGAAGCTTGATTGAAAAGGTTGTGATAACATGAATCAATTTTTTGGAGTTACCCTAAAAGCACTATTCCCAACAAACTGTTGGGAATAGCACCAATGAGTTGAAATTTATTTTCTTAAACCGAGTTTCTCTAGGAGTGCACGATAACCCTGTAGGTTATGCTTGCTGAGATAAGTAAGCAATCTTTTACGTTGTCCAACTTTTCTCATCAAACCACGGTTAGTGGAGAAATCTTTTTTGTTTGATTGCAAGTGCTTGGAGATTTCATTGATCTCTTCAGTGAGTAAAGCAATCTGAGCTTCGATAGAACCAGTGTTCTTTGCATTACCTCCGTATTCAGATACGATTGAGGATTTTTTTTCTTTTGTTACGCTTGACATCTCAATAATTTTTTAATTCATCTTAATTTTTACATCTCGAAATTGGACGCGAAGGTAGTAAAATAAAACGAATTTCAAATAAAATGAGCGGGATTTAGGGAGAAAAATCTTAATACATGTATTTGATTTTCAATGCATAAAGGAATGTAAAGAGTCCACCTGTGACCCCAGCAAACAACGCATATGAAAATCCTAAAAAATTATCTGAACCAAAAACCAATAAAGGTGCGATAACAGCTATAAGATTTCCGATAAGATAGAAATGGAATCCTTTTCTCTTTAACCTTAGCATCAACCAAGCACCAATTAAGGTTAAAATATTGGAAATCAATGAGAAAAAGCTATGATCTCTCATGTTTCTGGAGCTATTGGCATTGGAAATATCTGCCACTATCTCTTCAAATTTCTGTTCAGCTGCTGCATCTGCTTGCATGGATTTTTGAAAAACATCCTGCCAATCATCGATGCTTTTTGCCATAGCTTGACTTACAGTATCAGGATTTGAAATGGAAGATAAAGCGGTAAAAATCATGTATATACTACCAAAAATGGTGAGGTAACAGATTAACCTCAAGAATTTGGGTACTGGTTGTATGGATGGATCTTCTTTGGCAAACATGGCTAAACACTTAGAGTTACATTATCGATAACTTTTCCATTCTCCGTTTTGATGGTTCTTGCAGGATATTTATTGATTACAAGATAATCATGTGTAGCCATTACAATTGCTGTGCCTAGCTCTTTTGCAATCTGAAACAGCAAATTCATAATTTCCTCCGTGGTCTCAGGATCAAGATTACCTGTTGGTTCATCTGCAAGGATAAGTTTCGGCGAATTCAATAATGCTCTTGCTATATCTACACGTTGCTGCTCTCCACCAGATAACTCATATGGAAATTTAAATCCCTTGGTTTTTAATCCAACTTTACCAAGCACTTCATCAATCTTGTTCTCAATCTCTCTATCATTGGTCCAACCCGTTGCATTTAAAACAAACTTCAAATTATCATGAACATTTCTGTCTGTCAGCAGTTGAAAATCCTGGAAAACAATTCCAATGTTTCTTCTAAGAAAAGGAACATTCTTCCATGTAAGATCTTTCAGGTTAAATCCTGCAACATTAGCAGTGCCCTCTTTTAGAGGCAGTTCACCATACAATGTTTTGAGTAGGCTTGATTTGCCAGTACCAGTTTTTCCTACCAAATAAACAAATTCACTTTTTGAAACGGTGATATTTACATTGCTTAAAATCAACGCATCACCCTGATATATATTGGCATTCTTAATTTCTAATACGGTTTCATTCATATGGATGAATTATGATGTAAAATGATAAATCTCTTTCTCATGATGTATCTCAACCATTTTTTCACTTGAAGCTTCTACCCTTCCTATAATTTGTGCATCAACATTGTATGCATTTGCAATTTCAATAAAACGTTTTGCTGCATTTTCATTAGTATAAATCTCCAGCCTGCATCCCATATTGAAAACTTGAAACATCTCTTTGTAATCAGCACCACTTGATTTTTGTATCAAATCAAAAATAGGTGGAACAGGAAGAAAATTGTCTTTTATGATTTTATAGTTTCCTGGTAAATACTTCAGACACTTTGTTTGTCCACCTCCACTGCAATGTATTAATCCATAAACTTCTTCAAAATGATTGACAAGTATTTCTTTTAAGATAGGCGCATATGTTCTAGTAGGACTCAAAACCAATTTACCAGTATCGATTTCGGCACCATCGACGCTTATTTTATCTGTCATCCGATGTTTACCAATATAAACAACTGAAGAATCTATGTTAGGATCAAATGATTCAGGAAATTTTTCTCCATACCATTTTAAAAAAATATCATGGCGAGCACTTGTCAATCCATTACTACCAATTCCACTATTATAAGATGATTCGTAAGTTGCCTGGCCTGCACTGGATAATCCTACAATTACATTTCCTGGCTTTATTTTTTCATTGGTGATCAATCGATTTTTAGGCCATCTTACAGTCATGGTACCATTAACTGCAACTGTTCTAACCACATCTCCCACATCTGCAGTCTCTCCTCCTAAATAATGAATATTTACACCCTGTTCTTTTAGCATCGAAAAGAAGGATGTTGATCCATCAATAATTTCTTTTAAAACATCACCTGTAATGAGATGTTTATTTCTATCGATGGTAGAATTAAAAACAATTTGATCATGAACGCCTATACACAAGAGATCATCAAGGTTCATTACAATAGCATCTTGGGCTATTCCTCTCCAAACACTCAAATCACCCGTCTCCTTCCAATACAAATATGCAAGAATGCTCTTGGTTCCTGCACCGTCTGCATGCATGACATTAACATAAGAATCGTCTCCCGAGAGAAAGTCTTGGTATACTTTACAAAATGCATGAGGATATAAGCCTTCATCTAGGTTTTTTATGGCCTGATGGACCTCTTCCTTTTGTGCGGATACGCCTCTTTTATTGTATAAGCTCATTTCAAGATAAAGATGCACAAAGCTAACCCAGATCCTATAAAATACAATGATTTAAGATCATTCTTATCAACAGTATGTTGATTTGCTCATTTCAAGTAATTTTGCACGTTATATGCAGGTACATTTTCAGATTGAAAAGCTCCCTTCTTTTAAAAATGCGGTTATAACCATCGGTGCGTTTGACGGAGTACATGCCGGCCATCAGGCTATTTTGGAAAATTTGAGGAAATATGCTGAAAATGTAAAAGGAGAAACGATTGTAATCACTTTTCACCCACATCCAAGAAGAGTGCTCAATAACGTAGATGCTCCTTCAATGTTAACCAGCTTGGAAGAGAGAATTGAACGTTTTCAAACCATTGGCATTGATCATCTGGTAATCGTACCATTTGATCACATTTTCGCAGAACTTAGTGCAGAAGAGTACCTCTCTAAATTCTTATTGCAACTGTTTAAACCCAAAATCATTGTTATTGGTTATGATCATCGTTTTGGGAAAGATAGAATTGGTGATTTCCAGTATTTAAAAACAATGTCATCTTCATTGGGATATGAGGTAATTGAAATCCCAGAACAGGTTCTCCAGGAATCAAGAGTAAGTTCATCTAAAATAAGAGAGTACGTTTTAAATGGTGATATCGAACAAGCAAATAAATTACTCACTTACCCCTATCAACTTCATGGAAAAGTAATTGAAGGAGATAAACTCGGAAGAACACTTGGTTATCCTACAGCAAATTTATCCCTGATTGATAGCGATAAACTTATACCTGCTTCGGGAGTATATGCCGTCACGGTAAAGATTCATCAAAAAGGAAACATCAGAAATGAAAAAGGGATGATGAATATTGGATATCGCCCAACAGTGAACGGAAAAGAAAGACGAATTGAGGTCCATATTTTCAATTTTGATGAAGACATTTATCATCATCAAATGAAAGTTTCGTTGATCAGATACACAAGGAAAGAGATGAAATTCTCAGGATTAGATGCATTGATTGAACAACTTACAAAAGACAAAGAACAAATTACCAGGATATTTGATGAGATTAATCTTTGAGTATAATCTTAGCAACCAATTCCTTCATTAGATCGGCATCAGTTGTTTCTGTTATTTTTGAAATACCCACACTTTTCAAATTATAATGATGTAGCAAAATCAATGCTTGTTCAATTTCAGAGAAACTGTAATACTGCATTGCCTGTATATATTGCTTTGCAAAAAATCCTTTTAAGCCCAATAGCGCTGCGATTGAATATTCATCTCGTGTATTACTGGATGAGGCAATATATAGTTTGCTGAAAAAGGAATACAAGGTTGGCAATACCAATTGAATAGGTGCTGCTTTTGGATTAGCTTCAAAATAATTGATTATACGCATTGATGCAGCAATATCTCTCTTACCAACAACTGCCTGTAATTCAAAAATATTAAACTCCTTACTGACTCCCACAAAATTCTCTATATCATCTTCAGTAATCTGTTTCCGTCCTTGTAAGTTCACCACAATTTTATCAACCTCATTTTCCAATCGCTGTAAATCATTCCCGATATGATCAACGAGCATATGCAGTGCCTTAGTTTGAATATCCAAGCCTTTCTGTTTGATCATCTGGCTGGTCCATTCTGGCAACTCATTATCATATAACTTTTTAGTAGTTAAAAGAATTGATTTTTGTTTGAGGTTTTTTGCAAGCTTACTACGACCATCAATTTTTTTCTCTTTGTGGGCTACAATAAAAATGGTTGAGCTCAATGGAGTTTCAATATAAGATTCAAGTTTTTCTACATCTTTCATTTGTTGAGCTTCCTTTAGAATCACAACTTGTTTTTCAGCAAACATTGGATACCTTTTACAGGCATTTACTACTTCATCTAATTTTGCATCACGACCGTAAAAAATTGTCAAGTTAAATGAAGCTTCACTTTCATTTAAAATGTGTTTTTCAGCAAAATCGGAAATCTTATCAATATAATAAGACTCATCTCCTTCCAGCCAATAAACCGGATGAAAAACACCTCTTTTCCAATCTTGTATAATTTGATCAGGAGACATAATGAAAAGTCAGATTCAGCTCAAATTTCTTGCAAAAATGCCATATTGACAATATTTAACGATAAAGATTGAAGCAAATGAAAATAAATATCTTTCCTTTGCCGTATAACAGAATTTTAAATTATGAGTACAAATTTCCCATCTTCTGTTGGATCTACAGGAGACAAGCAAAACAACAAGAATAATCTTGTAATCATTTTAGTGATATTATTAATCGCTTCTTGGGCATATTTCTTCTATGCAAGAAATGAAGCCAATAATGTTATTGCGATGAAAGATGCAGATTTTACAACACTCGATTCCACAAAAAATGCTATTCAAAAAGAATATGATGATGCAATGGTTCGCCTTGAGCAAATGACTGCTACAAACACAAGTCTTGATAGCCTGGTTAAGTCACGCGATGAGGAACTTAATAATATAAAATCAAACTTTAAAAATCTTGTCAATAAACAAAAAGCAACAGCTTCAGATTTGGCACTTGCAAAAAAATTGGTTGGAGATTTAAATGGCAAAATTGATCAATACATCAAAGAGATTGCTCGTCTTCAAAACGAGAATAAACAACTTACAACTGACAAGGAAAATCTGACTTCTGAAAATAAAACACTCTCTACTAACTTGGCAACTACAGAAACCGCAAAGAAAGAAGCAGAGAATAAAGTTGATGTGGGTTCAACGCTTAACGCATCTTCATTTAGCATACTTGCTATCAATGAAAAGTCTTCTGGTAAAGAAAGACAAACTTCATCTTCCAAAAAAGCTGATAAATTAAGAATTTCATTCAATCTTGATGCTAACAGAATCAGCGTCTCTGGAACAAAGCAATTATATATAGTTGCAAAAGACCCAAGCGGAAATATTGTAAAGGAGCAGGGACTTGCCTCTGGAAGTTTAACTACAAGAGAAGATGGCCAGGTTCAGTATACAACTAAAGTTGATGTTGACTACAAGCAAGGTGAAACAAAATATGTAAGCTTCGACTTGAGACAGGCAGATAAATATTCAAAAGGTTCTTACACCATCATTGTTTATCAAAATGGATTCAAAATCGGACAAGGAAATGCCATTTTAAAATAAAATATAAATTCCCCTACTAAAAAGCCACTGATGATCAATCAGTGGCATTTTTTATAAAATTGCCCTGATTTGAGCTCGTCCTAAATTGATCACTGAATTACCAATTGACTTTCTGCCCTCATAAATTAAATTGAGCTCAATAAATTTTGAAAGCCTTTTTGTAATTTCAATCATCCATACCCCATTGCTACCTGGTTTCAATCCATCAAGCATAATGTAACCAATTGTAGAATTAGCATTCCCTTCATATGAAATGTTAAGGATATTCAGCTTAATATTAATAGCTGTATTAGACACCAAATTATATTTTGCCTCCGTTATGAATGATGCAATATTTGCATTTTCAGTCATCCGATTATTCTTTTTTTCCAATTTTACACTTGTGGCTACTCGCCAAGATGTTGATTTTGTATAGATCACTCTTGGCTCTATTGATGTTGATATGATTTGATAATTCCTATTGAAAAATGCTGGCGTTACCATATCCAGTATATTTCTCTTTGATGTCAAATCAAATGTCCAGGTTCTAATAAAATTAATTCTGCTTCTGATTGTAAAATCTTGGAATGTCCTTGATTCTGCGCCATAGCTCAAAAAAGCGAGCTGAGCAGATTTGTTGAGATTGATATCTACTCCCCAAACCTGACTAAATTTATTAAATGAAAAAGAATAAGAAGAAATCCTTTCAGATCCAACAAGTGTTGAGTCTAATAGAGAGGATTTCATTGGATTGAGTGATCTTCCAAACATCGCATATTTTCTTTCATTTAATTGAAAGTTGGATTGAAAATATAGCCGTTTTAAAAATTTAGCAATATTCGTATTGGATTGAATTGCAATAGATGGATCAACTTTCAACTGATAATTAAACTGTAAATAATTTGTTCTGGCAAATTCATTTGTTGGCGTAAATATTTTAAAAAACTTTGCTTGATCTCTGAAACGAGCAATTTCAAACTCATTTAACTGTTGAATGTTATCACCATTGAAGTCTATCCATGCATATTCACCTTGTCCAGCTGGTACTTCAAAATAGGAAAATGTTTTTTTAGGTTCTTGTCCAGATCCAACTTCATATAGTGTTGTTCCACTGATCGCACCTTTCCAATACCTGGCAAAATATTCAACGCGTCCTAATAAATTCTGTTCTTTATCCTTCCCATTTTGCAGTTGTTCATATGCTAAGGTTCTGAAAGTAGCACTGGTTCTTATTTGATGAGATGGATTTGACATCCATTCATACTGGATATTATAATTATGACTTCTATCTGTAAGTTTCATTTCTTTCCCGAAAGGAAGCTTATCAGACCTTGTAAAATATTTAATCGCCCATTTATTTTCTTTGCTTTGATCAGAGTTGGTAGAAACCTGAATTGTTTCAAATGAAAAACTTGCTAGAGTAATTGAATCACTAAAAATATATTTTGCTACTGAGCTTTCTTTACTGTATTTAAAACCTAAAGATTGATTGGAGAGAGATGAAAATATTTTTTGAATATCTAAACTTGGTTTAAAAAAAGCTCCTATTTCCTTTTGATCCTGAAAATTTGTAATGGAGAGATCATTATTAACAAGCCAGTTTTGCTGTTGAAACTGTTGATCAATACGATGACGATTACCTTGGTAGGCTAATCCTCTTTCATATCTTGAAAATGTATATCTAAATAAATTATTATCATTATTTCCCATTCCTAAAGATGAATTGAGGATTTTTTCATTTGCAGCTATTGGAATAAAATCCAATCCCCAATCACGCATGAATTCAACGGTTCGAAGTCTTTCTACTGGCTTAAAAGTTGCAGAGGTAAATTCAACAGCAGTATTTGAAGTTAAAGAAAGAGCGTTATTATTAGACAAAGCCTGCTTATGTTCTACATTGAGTTTTACAGCGCTTCCAAGATCATTTTGTTTGTCATTATTGGAAAAAAGATTTATATCATATTTGCTCAAAGCAAGATCAGTCGTCAATTTAGTTTTGGCAGTGATGTCCCAATGGGATGATACACTGTACAACTGTTGCGATTTAGGAGTTACCAGCAAAACATTAGGCTCATACCTTCCTCTTTTTCGTCCTGTATTTACATCTGGTGCCACCCACTTAAAAACTTTCCCATTTAACTGTATTGTACTATCCAATATATAGTTTCCATTATCTTGTCCCATGTCATAAAAAGAAAGCGTATAAAGATCATTGGCAGAGTAGGCATCATAAATAAAGACGGATTGAAATTGAACCTGGTCAACAATGGTATCGATCTTTCTGTATAGAATTTTACCCTCCTCCCTTTTATCGGCATACGCAGTAGAATAGAAGGCATCTTTTGTATTATCGCCTAAGTTGGAAAGAAACATTTTTTGTTCTGTGCCAAGCGTTTGATTCAAGGATGAATTTCTTGCATCTGTATTACTGAAGTAGCCAAAGGAAACTGAAAACCTTTTATTCACAGTAAGTGTATTATTCATGAATAACTGAGCATTCAAAAAATTCCTATCGGCATATTCAAATTCAACTTGAATTCTTTTGTCTTTTGTAATCATTTGCCTTGGTGTAAATGTTACCTCAGCAGTATTGTAATTAATAACATAATCTTGATCTTCGCCCCTTTGCATCATTTTGCCATCAATGAAAACTCTTTCAGTGCCAGCCAATACAATAAAAAAAATTTCTTGATTGGCCCCTTTTAGACGATATGGACCTTGATTACCTTCTATGCCTTGAAATATGTTACGTGTAAATTTTCCCCTCGCAACTGCTCCACTTACAAATAAATCATTTTTTGCATGATCTCCTATTTGTTGAATGGTTTTGAATCCTACGCCCTGAAGTCGCTTATAAAAATTTAAAAAATATTGTTGATGTCGGATATCGAAATCACCCAATTGAAGTTTCCATTTTTCTTTTGAGAACTGAATAGATATTTGATCTATTTCATTCAAATTTTGAGTAGATCCATCTGGTTGAATGGGAAGGTTATTATCTGAAATAGCGGCCGATAGATAAATACTATCAGCCAGATAACCATTCATTTGAAGATTGAGGTTTGAGTTTAAAATTGCATCTTGTCTGTTTCCAAAGGAAAGAGATCGCCCTATACTCCCTGCAGTTGCTAATTTCCCAAAGTCAATTGGACGAGCATTGAATCTTTCTGAGCTGATTTTAGCAGGTGTAGCACCAAATCTGTAAAAAATACTATCGTATGAAATACGATTATATGATGCATTCAATGAAAACGGGAGCACCCTGTATTCGATTGTTACAGCATTATTTTTAGGAATTTTATTCCAAACAATAATAGAACGTCGATAATCAATGGAATAATTGACTGAATCTTTGGCAACAATTGAAACTGACCCAGGAACAATTGCCAATGTATCAATAACAGTGGTATCGCCAGCTACCCAGATTATTTTTTTTTTGAGATTGGAGAGTTGTTGAGCAAAAATGGGGACACCAATGAACATGAGTCCCCATAAAATCAAAACCCTTTTGCTTAACACATTTCTTATTTGATCAGTTTCATTGCAACTGGATCCCAGTTAACAATTTTCTTTTTTTCAAAACTTAAATTACTTGCCAATGCAGGTCCTGCAGCTCTTAGTCCGAAGGTTGGATCCTCAATTACAGTACCATTGGTTCTGATTGCTTGAAAGAAATTTGCAAAGTGGTCAACTCTCTCATCATATCCTACTGGTGCAGCGTATTTGATTTCTTCAGCTGGGAAGGTCTTTCTGTCATCTTCAGAGTATTTCTCGTTGTACCATTTTACGTATGCATTTTTCTGTTCCTCAGAAAAATTGGTATAGCTATCATAAGTCCCCAATGGCGCTGCTTTGGGAAGTTTTTGCTTTTTAAGTGTAAATCTGTTTCCTCCCCACTCAATTACACCCTCAGAGCCAACAATACGAGTTCTGTTGCTTCCACCAGAACCATCAGCAAAGTTTACCCTCAATTGCATTTGAAAAGCTGCATGTTGATCAGTTTGAGGATAATCCATAATGGCAGCTAAAACATCGGGCACATCCCTACCATCTTTCCAATAGCTCAATTGTCCGCTTGAAAAAATTCTATTGGGGCCATTTGAATCCAGTGCATGATGAACGGCAGAGATCAAGTGTATAAATAAATCTCCTGCTACCCCAGTACCATAGTCCTTATAATTTCTCCATCTAAAGAACCTGGTTGGATCAAAAGGTCTTTTGGGGGCATCCCCAAGAAAGCGATCCCAATCAACTGTCTCCGGACTTGCATCCAACGGTATAGCATATTGCCAAGCACCATTAGAGCTAAAACGATCGTTGATTGCTTCAACCAAATTGATTTCACCAATATCTCCAGCTTTGATTCTGCGTTTAGCTTCTGCCAATGTAACACTGCTTACCCCTTGAGACCCAACAATCATCACTTTACCAGTTTCTTTTTGTGTTTTGATAACAGCGTGGCCTTCATCCAGGTGCTGAACCATTGGCTTTTCGCAGTATACATGTTTCCCAGCCTTCATGGCAGCAATAGAAATATGATCATGCCAATGATCTGGTGTTGCGATGATTACTGCATCGATATCTTTTCTTTCAAGGATCTCTCTGAAATCTCTTGTTGTAAATAAATCTTTACCATACAATTCTTTAGCGCGATCAAGATGACCTTGATATAAATCACATGCACCAGCAATTTCAACACCTGGAACTTTTAATGCCGCGCGCATATCACCAAATCCCATGATACCCATACCGATACCTGCCACACGAATTTTATCATTTGCCATATGTCTTTTCTCTGGCTGGAGAATGTGGATTTTTTCTTCATCCATTGAAAAGGCTCCCATTGTTCCACCTGTAAACAATGCAGCTGTTCCACCAAGTTGACGTAAAAATTTTCTTCTGTTAGATGACATATACAATCGTTTTGATTTGTTGTAACTAAAGTTAATCATTTGATGGAGGAAGACAAAAAAAATGCGCGCCCGAAGGGCGCGCAAGACTATCTTAACTAACTAAAGCTTTCCAACTATTGATTAGTCAGCTGATAAAGTAGAATTCAAATACTCGCGGTTCAATCTTGCGATGTTGAGGACTGAAATTTCCTTTGGACATTCAGCTTCACAAGCATAAGTATTTGTACAACTTCCGAAACCTTCTTTATCCATTTGTGCAATCATATTTACGACGCGCTGCTTCTTTTCAGGTTCTCCCTGTGGCAATAATGCCAAGTGAGAAACTTTAGCAGAAAGAAAAAGCATAGCAGATGCATTTTTACACGCTGCAACACATGCGCCACAACCAATACAAGCTGCTGCGGCAAATGCATCATCAGCTTTTTCCTTTTCAATAGGAATTGCATTGCCATCAACTGCATTACCTGTATTCACAGAAATATAACCTCCTGCCTGGATGATTCGATCAAAAGCACTTCTGCTTACCATCAAATCCTTGATTACTGGAAAAGCATTTGCCCTGAATGGCTCAACTGTGATCATATCCCCATCTTTAAAAGCACGCATGTGCAATTGACAGGTGGTGGTTCCTTTCCATGGCCCATGTGGTCTACCATCAATGACCATTGAGCACATTCCACAAATTCCTTCACGACAATCATGATCAAATGCAATTGGATTTTCCCCTTTTGCGATCAATTGCTCATTCAGCACATCAATCATCTCAAGAAAAGACATTTCAGATGAAACATTCTCAACATCATATGTTTCAAAATGCCCTTGATCATTCGTATTGCGTTGACGCCAAACTTTTAATTTCAAATTCATTGAATAATGTTGCATATATCAACAGATTATCGGTGATTGATTATTTATAACTTCTTTGACTAGGTTTTACAATTTCATAATTGAGTGCCTCTTTATGAAGCTGCCAATTATCATCTTTCATTTCCCATGCAGCTACATACATGTAGTTTTCATCATCCCTTAATGCCTCACCATCCGGTGTCTGATACTCCTCTCTGAAATGACCTCCACAACTCTCATTTCTCTCTAAAGCATCCAAACACATCAATTCACCCAATTCGATGAAATCTGCTACCCTGCCAGCTTTATCTAGTTCTGGATTCATTTCATTGATTGTACCGGGAATGCGCACATCAGACCAAAATTCCTTTTTCAGCGCACGAACTTCTTCGATGGCCTGTTTCAATCCTTCTGCACTTCTTGCCATTCCACATTTGTCCCATATGATTTTACCCAATCGCTTGTGAAAACTCTCAACTGTTTGTGTTCCGTTGATTGAAATCAATTTATTAATCCTCTCACTTGCATGCTTCTCCGCCTCAACAAATGCAGGATGATCAGTTGGAATATTATTTGTTCTGATTTCATCAGAAAGGTAATTACCCAAAGTATAGGGAATTACAAAATATCCGTCTGCCAATCCCTGCATCAATGCAGATGCACCCAATCTATTTGCTCCATGGTCACTAAAATTGGCCTCTCCCAAGGCATACAAACCATCAATGGAAGTTTTCAATTCATAATCAACCCATAATCCTCCCATTGTATAATGCACAGCTGGGTAGATACGCATTGGCACTTCATATGGATTCTCACCTGTTATTTTTTCATACATGTTAAACAAGTTGCCATATTTTTCCTTTACAACATCTTTCCCTAGTTGTGTAATGGTTTCAGGTGATACATTTCCGAGATTTCTCTTGCTGGCCTCTGCTTTTCCATAACGCTGAATCGCAGCGGCATAATCCAAATAGACGGCCTGTTTTGAAGTTCCTACGCCATATCCAGCATCACATCTCTCTTTGGCAGCCCTTGATGCAACATCTCGTGGCACAAGATTACCAAATGCAGGATACCTGCGCTCTAGGTAATAATCACGCTCATCTTCTGGTATTTCGTTAGGTGGACGATGATCACCTTGTTTTGCAGGAACCCAAATTCTTCCATCATTTCTTAAAGATTCTGACATCAATGTCAGTTTTGACTGATGATCTCCAGAAACGGGAATACATGTTGGATGGATTTGTGTAAAACAAGGATTAGCAAAATATGCACCTTTTCTATGCGCCTTCCATGCTGCGGTTACATTAGAACCCATGGCATTAGTGGAAAGGTAAAACACGTTTCCATACCCACCTGTGCATAACAATACTGCATGCCCGAAATGTCTTTCCAATTCTCCTGTAACCAAATTTCTTGCAATGATACCTCTGGCTTTGCCATCGATGATTACAAGTTCAACCATCTCATGTCTTGAATACATTTGAACAGTACCTAAAGCAACCTGACGTTCTAAAGCCTGATATGCTCCAATCAATAATTGTTGTCCGGTTTGCCCAGCTGCATAGAAAGTTCTTTGCACCTGAGTACCACCAAAAGAACGGTTACTCAATAATCCACCATATTCTCTTGCAAAAGGAACACCCTGTGCAACACATTGATCAATAATGTTGGTACTTACCTCTGCAAGTCGATGAACATTTGCCTCACGCGCTCTGTAATCACCACCTTTAATGGTATCATAAAACAATCTGTATGTTGAGTCGCCATCATTCTGATAGTTCTTTGCTGCATTGATTCCGCCCTGTGCCGCAATGGAGTGCGCACGACGTGGAGAATCCTGGAAACAAAAGGCTTTAACCTTATAGCCCATTTCTCCTAAACTGGCAGCAGCTGATGAACCCGCTAACCCGGTACCAACTACAATAATTTCTAATTTTCTTTTGTTAGCAGGATTAACAAGTTTCACTGAACCCTTGTACTTGGTCCACTTTTCTGATAAAGAGCCAGAAGGGATTTTTGCATCAAGCATGGTATGTTGATTTAAAAATGTTTAAAATAACAATGAAATATCACCAGTATTGATTTGCCATCCAAAATGCACGAACAATGGCATGAGGGCAAATATCAAGGGAACTACAATAGAAAATACAATACCAATAGTTTTAATGGTTTGAAAGTAATTCTTTGATGTGATACCCAGCGTTTGCGCTGCACTTTGCACGCCATGTAACAAATGCCAAGAGAGTGAAAAACAGCCCAGGAGATATACAACAACTACCCAAGGCACTGCAAATATGTCCTGCATTTGAGCATATAAATTGTGATATGTTTTTCCATCATATTCAACTTCAGTCAATCCGCCGAATCTTGATGGAACCCAAAAATGAACAAGATGCAAAACAAGGAACAACAGAATCAAAGTTCCAAGCAGTGCCATCGATCTTGAATACCATTTAGATGTTTTATTGCCTGCAGTTACAGCATAACGACTTTTACGAGATGCACGATTTTGCAATTCAAGTTTGTAGCCTTGTACAATGTGCAAAATAAATCCTACAAACAAACCTATTTCCATAATGCGAATGAGAATATTACTTCCCATAAAATGAGCTGCACGATTAAAATTTTCTTCCGCATTTGAAAACAAAACATTTGCATTGATATAACAATGCACAATAAGAAAGACCACTAAAAAAAATCCAGTCAATGCCATGACTAATTTTTTTCCGATGGATGAGGTAAAAATTTGACTCCAATTCATAGACAGGGTTTTCAAAATTTATAGGTGCAAAGTTACGGCACAAACTTTATTTATTCGCCCAAACGTTTGATAATCAGGTTATCAACTTTATTGAAGAGATTATTTGGTGTAAATGGCCTCCAGTCGATTAGGTCTAAAAGTTCAACAAAGTGTTGTATTCCTGCTCTTATAAAGTCATGCTTTGATTGTTCAGGCAAACCCAGCATGGCTATCCAGCCACCCTCCTCGCTTACATCCTCATACCATTCCTCATAATAACAGTCATCACTACTGTGAAAATTCAAAACATTTTCCCCAATCAGTATAAACTTGCTGATTCCCTGCACCAAGAGCTTGTCAACGACATCTCTTTTCAGGGTCATGATATCGTTTTCAATCGCATCATTCCATTCACCTATAAATTCAATGATGCAGCATCCAAGCTCGTAATCGACAAAAATTATTTTTAAATAAAGAGTCTGTGATCCAAAATCATCCCATTGGGGATGGATATAGTAATTGTAGACTGTTTGAGTAAATTCAAACTCTGAGTAGGTTCTTCCAAAAAAAGGTGATTTGCTATCCTCCTCTGCTATATAAAGGTGCCTCCAGTTGTAATATGGTTCAATTTCATGCATTTTTACCAGACATCCACTCGCCCATTGCCTTTTTTACGCTACCATGTTTTAACAAGAGTGACTTAGCTGTTTCAAAGGAATCTATATTGGTATTTCCCATTAACATTTTAATACCTCTTGCAATTAACTTCTCGTTAGTCAATTGCATATTGACCATTTTATTGTCTTCTACTCTTCCTAATTTAATCATGACAGCAGTAGAAATCATATTTAAAATTAACTTTTGTGCAGTCCCGCTTTTCATACGTGTACTGCCGGTAACAAATTCTGGTCCAACTTCTACCTCAATTGGGAAATCTGCTTCTTTTGAAATTTCTGCATTGAAATTGCAGGAAATTGAACCAGTAACAATCCCATTTTCTCTGCAAGATCTTAAACCACCTATTACATAGGGAGTAGATCCACTCGCTGCTATTCCAATTACAACATCATGCTGATTTACATTATATGCGGTGAGATCAACCCAGGCCTGAGCAAAATCATCCTCCGCAAATTCAACTGCATTGAACATGGCTTCTTTGCCCCCGGCAATAATACCTACAACCATACCATGTGGAACCCCATAAGTAGGTGGACATTCAGAAGCGTCAACAACCGCTAATCTGCCACTGGTACCTGCTCCAATATAAAAAAGTCTGCCCCCAGCAAGCATCTTGTCTGCAATAACTTCAATCAGTGGAGTGATTTGCGGAATAGCTTTGGAAATCGCCAAGGGTACAGTCTGGTCTTCTTTGTTGATATTTGAAATGATCTCAGCTACACTCATTTTTTCTAAATGGCGATAGCTGGACTCCTTTTCGGTTGTTTTATTTCTTTTTTCTTCCACTTTTATTCAAATGAAAATTAGCTAATCCATTAATGGGATCTTTAATGATGGTTCCTAATCTGAAACCATACACACTGCAAAGTTCATCAATTTTATCTTGAAAATAAAAAGCAATGCTTCCAACAAAGTGTATTGGATGCTGCTTTGACTGAGGATATCTTAAGAGATGTGTACCCATAAACTCCCTTAGTCCATCTTCAATTATATTCTCCACAATATAATGACTCCGGTGAGCTGACAAGAATGTTGAAAATTTTGCAAGATACCTGTTGGGAAAGGGCTCACGATAAACATGATGCAGGATATCATCTTTGGTTACCTTATATACTTTAACGAATGCTTTTTCCAATGAAGCATCAAATTTTTTATATAGAAAATGTTGAAGAAGAATTTTTCCAAAATAAGCTCCACTGGCTTCATCACCCAACACATATCCGAGTCCGGGTGAATTCGAGACAATTTTTTTCCCATTATAAAAACAGGAATTAGAACCAGTTCCCAAGATACAAGCAATACCTGCTTCATGTCCACATGTAGCAATAGCCGCACCCATGAGATCATGGGTTACATGAACAACCGAACCATTAAAAACAGTTTTAAGTGCACCTGTTACCAATTTTGCTTTAGCAAGGGTTTTACAACCTGTTCCGTAATAAAAAATTTCTTTTACAGGATTTGACAATACTTTTTTAGGAAATTCCTTGATCAGAACTTTTTGAATTTCATCCTTTGACATATGATACGGACTGATTCCGGATGTCTGAAAAGAAGTTTGTTTGCCATTTTCAAGCAAAATCCATGCTGTTTTTGTCGCTCCACTATCTGCTATCAAAATTGAATTTGCCATATCTCAATTGAATTCAAGAACTTTGCTGCATTGAAACATCACGTGATAACATGAACAAGCAAAAAATAAGCATCCTCCTTCCCATCTTTTTTTCTATCGCCGTTATTCTTGGCATGTTTATTGGTTACAAATTACATAGCAATATGCCAATTACGAAAAGTTTTTTTGGGAATGCCTCCACTAATACGCAGTCTGAAATTTTACAAATTATTCAACAACGATATGTCGATTCGGTTGACCAGATTAAGATTTCAAATGCAGCTATAAGCTCAATGCTGGAGGAACTTGATCCACATTCAATATATATACCCAAACAACAAATTGAAGAGGTTAATGAAGATTTAGAAGGTTCTTTTCAGGGGATAGGAATTGAATTTAATATTTTACAAGACACCGTCCATGTATTACACGTTGTTGATGGTGGCCCCTCTGCTGCAGCTGGATTAAAAATTGGTGATAAAGTTTTGAAAGTGGATGACCATAATGCTATAGCCATAAAAAACAGTGATGAATTTAAAAAATGGGTTAAGGGTCCAAGAGGCACTCTAGTCACCCTCCAATTGAAGAGAGGCAAACAAACAATTACAAAAAAAATAAGTCGTGATAATATTCCAATGCCCTCATTGGATGCCTTTTATATGATTGATAAGGACAAAGGCTATATTAAACTCAATAGATTTTCGAACAATACATACAAAGAGTTTTTGGAAGCCCTCCAATCATTGACGTCTAAAGGAATGAAAAAGCTGATTCTTGATTTGAGAGACAACGGTGGAGGCATTCTTGAAGAAGCAGTAGACATTATTGATGAACTGGTAGGAGGAGATCAATTGATTGTATACACTGAGGGATTAAAAAATCCAAGGAAGGAATATAAAGCAAAAAGAAAGGGAATTTTTGAGGATGGAGAAATTGTAATCATGTTGAATGAGGGATCTGCTTCAGCAAGTGAAGTGATAGCAGGAGCACTTCAAGACCTTGACAGGGCGACTATAGTTGGACGAAGAAGTTTTGGAAAGGGACTTGTACAAGAACAATTTACACTGTCTGATGGTTCAGCATTAAGATTAACAACTGCTAGGTACTACACCCCACTGGGCAGAAGTATTCAAAAGCCCTATAACAATGGAATAGCAGAATATTCTGCTGAAGTACTAGAAAGATATCATCAGCCTAATTCACAAATGATTGACAGTAATGCTGCCAAAAATGGAAAATTTGTAACTACATTAAAAGGAAAAAAATTATATGATGGTGGCGGGATCTCTCCAGACCAATTCGTTCCATTCGAAACAAATTTACTTGACAGCAACTTGAATATTTTTTTCAGAAATAATTTACTGAGCTTTTATGCTTACAAATACTTTCTGCTTCATCAGGAAAAAATAACAGCATACAAAACATTTGTAAATTTTCAATCAAATTTCATTGTTGATCAGTTGATTATAAATGATCTTATAAAAGATGCTGCAATTCAACGCTCCTCCATCCAACTCAATAAAAATCAGGAGGAATTTATAAAAAATAGAATCAAAGCATTGATTGGAAGGTTGGCGTGGGGCGAAATTGGTATGAACTATATACTCAATGCAAAAGATTCGACCTTTTTAAAAGCAGTTGAAACACTTAACTAAGAACTGACTGGTAAATATAAATTTGCGAGCTGCATTTACCAGGTCGCAAAAATGCTGATAGATTTGAAATGATTGCAATTCCTAGAGCAGACAACAAACGCATGTTCCCGTATTTGTATTTCTCACTCAATAAACTCACATAAAAAGCATCAAACCACATTGGTTTCATTCCAATTTTTCTGAATCCATGTTTTGAGAGAATACCATCAATTGAAGATGGTGTAAAATGATACAGGTGTCTTGGAACATCATAAGCTGCCCAATTTTCTTTGTAATATCTGGCATCGAAAGATTCATTATTAGGAACTGCAATGACTAGTATTCCATTTGTTTTTAGAATACGTTTAATTGCATCTAATGTAAGATCAAGATCATGCACATGTTCCAATACATGCCATAAAGTTATTGCATCAAATGAAGCTTCTTTTAATGCATGCAAGTGATCAGGGGAAAAAACAGATTCATCAATTAAACTTGCAGCTTTTTTCTGAGCAATATCGTCAGGTTCAATACCAGTAACCTTCCAACCATTTTTCTTCATTTGATACAAAAACGATCCAGTACCGCATCCATAATCTAAAATTCTCCCTTTATTTAGTTTTGTATATCCACTTATAAGCGATGCTTTTTGACGAATGGAGAAATTCCTAACAAGCTGATAGATTTTATTAAAAACACCTTTACTGCTATCAGTATGAGAAATATATTCATCGGATTTATAGTACTTTCCTATTTCAGCTTTTGAAGGCGGATTTCCAGTGTATATAAATCCACATTGCACACATCGATGTAAATCGAAAAAAAGTCCAGATACTGTATAATCTTTAACAGTAAGCACAACATTAGATTCCTGATGATGGCAATTTGGACAATCCATTCGGAGGTTATTTTTTTAAAATGTAGGTTGAGGCTTGTTCACTTGCATTAAGCTTATTTTGCCTCTCTTCAAATATTGAGAAACTCCCGATCATGAATCTTGCAATAATTAAAACAACTGAAGCCGTCAGAATAATTAAAGACGCAATTTTCCAAGTATCCAATGCACCACCATTACGTTGCTCTTCAAAGTAAGTATGTAATTCATCTGAAGTTTGAACCCTGTCGCCAGTGAGCACATCATGAGAATAAGTCTCTCTTATTACATGTTCATATTGAATAGGGCTCAAGTACACATCCTGTTCTTTTTCTGCAATAAATTGAACTTGATTGTTAGCAGTAAGATCAAAACGACCTATACCCTCCCATACCAAAGTGCCATTTTGGTGAAGATCTTTCTGAACACTTTCGGTAAAGTTCAATATCATTCGCTCCAATTCATCATCTCCAATTTTCAATTCATTTTTAAGATAAACATTCAGATTTTCGTCTGATGCATCCAACATGTATTCAAAATGAAATCTATGTATGGGTGGATAAAACAATTTATTGGCAAAATCATTCGTGGATGGAACCCTTATTAAGGATAAATAACCCAGTCCAGGTATTGCCACCTTACCATGTGAGGAAAAATATTTATATAACCATTTAGATAAATTTACTTCCATGATTATTGCTTTGATGTTTTCCCCAATACATACCTTGCTCCCAATTTAAAATTAAATCCATAAGCAGTGTATTGGTTCCAACGTTGATATTGAACATTGGCAATATTATTCAAATCAGCCCAAAATCCCCATTTTTCATTGAATTTATATGTAATACCCATATTTATCTCAGGCACAGCTTTCAATTGAATAATTGAATCTGACATATGCTTTTTTGCATACGAGCCAGTCCAAAAATTAGTATTCATCCTTACATGTAATTTTTGAATTGGTGACCAATTGGCTGTCAATTGCATTTCAAAAGGAATTACCCCAAATGGTTTTTTAAAATCTTTCTGTTCTTGGAAATACATCCATTTTAATAACCCTGAAAAAGAAAGTTTTTGATTAAACGTATATTTCACACTTGATGTAACATCTAATGAATAGATCAAAGATTCAAAGTATGGATAGAAATCTTTTCCAAGTAATTCATCATTTATGAAAAGTGGGAGATTTTTATGCTGAACATATCCAGCTTCGAAATCAAATTTTACACCTTGATTGGAGAACCAATCAATGCCGGCATATATTTTTTGTTGCTCATAAACCGGAACTTTTGCTAGCGCAGTGATATAAGTAAAAGGATTTTGATTGAAAAGCTTGAATGGTGTTACCAATTCATAACTTGATTTAAAGCCACCTTTTAGAAACAATTCATCTTTGGATATAGAATGATTGATATGAATATTTGGAAGAATTCTAGTTTGCTTTTCAAATAAAGCAGTTACGAGCATCAAATTTAAAATCCACTTTTCAGATTTTAGTCTTGTCGATAATGGAAGAATTGATAAAATTGAATTCCCTGATGCTTTTCCAGTTGAGCTGTGTACTATCCAGTCTAAAGAAGGATCAATATTAAAAAGTATATTTTTCTTCCATTTAAAATCAATTGGCAGATCAACGCGGGTTAAATAAGAATTGAATTTGAGATTGGTTGTCAGGTAATCAAATTTTACAGATGGATTTAGCACAATATTACCTTCTTCCCCTGCGACATTTTGCAAAGTTGAAAACAGACTAAAGTTGGTAAAATGTTGTTTTAATTCATCCTCCAAAAGCAACCTACTGGTATCAAAACCATATCTACGATAATTGTAATCTTGGATACCTGTACCAATTGTAAATTGGTAATTTTCAGTCAGTCTCTTTTTGTAAGTAATTCCCAAATCACCAATGGCATGTTGTTGATTCAGCAACTTTCCTTTCATAGAAAGGTAATCTGCATTAACAGAAAAATATTGGTTTTTCTTTCTTGAAACATAGGAAACTGTTCCAAATGGCGACTTGAGATTTCCATATCCAATTTGAGCAACAAGTTGATTGCTATCAGCCTCTTTTAAAACTGGAAAATAAGCCAATGGTTTGATGGTAAAACCACTCATTGGTGTTGTAAATGACAGTTTGATTGGGTCGTATTGGAACTTATACTTGGATGTATCACGCGGAATAGCATCGGGTCTAAACTCTATCTTCCCTCCCTTGATTATACTTGGTTTGAACGAAGAGGTTATATTAATCTCTTCTTTGCTGTTTTTGTCTACCTGCGCAAATGAATTATGCGTTATGATAAACGAAAACAAATGAATAAATAATATGTATTTTATAACTTTCACTTTTTCTTTGTAGTGTTCTTTTCTTCGGCCTCTGCTGCCTTTAATTTTTCTAATGCTTCTTGTTTCAGATCTTTTATTTCACAATGCTCAATTATACTTTTTAGTGTTGCCTTTGCATTGAAATAATCTTTTTGAACCAAGAATATGTCTGCAAGCAAAATATAGGCTTTTGTAATCCATCTTTCTTGTGAACCTGCATTTTCAATGGTATAAATTGCTTTTTTCTCAGCCTCATTATAGTCAGCATTAAGAAAATAATTCTTTGCGATCTGAAAACTTGCTTCTGCTCCTAATAAATTTGAAACCAAAGATGATACTTGCTTAAAATACTCATTGGATTTAGCAAACTCTTTATTCGTTTGGGCTACATAACCCAACATTAAAAAGGCTAATGAGGAATCTTCCATTTTCAAAGCGGGCAACCCAAATAATTTATCAACCCAAGAAACAGATGCCGAGAAATCAGAGAGTTGATAATAAGATTTTAAGACCCCCCTGCAGGCATCTAACCGCACAACTGCATTATTGGAGATCTCCGATAATTTTTGATAACAACGGACTGCTGCGGTATAATCCAATAATTCTGTGTAATATAGTTTGGCAGCATTTTGAATTGCCTTTTCCTGAAAAGAAGTGACTCCTTTGGAGGCTATATCTTCATATGCAATAGCGGCCTGTTTGTATTGTTTTGCTTTTACATGTACATCAGCCTTCAACGCCAATACATTAGCAACATATAACCCATTTGGAAATTGACTAATATATCCATCCAAAGTATTTAAAACTGCAGGCGAAGGATCCAAAGCATATGCATTTTGTATGTACCTGTACAACAAAGAATCTTTTTCAACCTCTGTAATAGATTTTCCGGCAGATTCTAAAAAACTTTGGTAGTCATTGATCTTCCCATTCTCAAGGAACATGAGTTTAGCATTCTCAAGCGCCTCTGAAGTTTGAGGAGCACTTGGATATTCTTTAATCAGTTGATTGTATTGTTTAATAGCCTCATCTGAATTATCCAAATTAAAATGGGCTATTCCCAACTTCAAAATCGATAGCGGTCTTAAATCATCATCTTTATCGATTTGATCGATTAATTTTTTTAATATGGGAATAGCCTCCTCATATTCTTCCTCAGACATGAATGTATCAGCCAATTCAACATACATCAAATTGATATAAGCTGACTGGCTATACTTTTGAATAGCCTCTTTCAAAATTTTGATTTTTGATTGTGGAGATTTAATGCCCTCAATCAAAGAAGCCTGAAAAAATGCATAATCCGTTCCAAATCCAGAATACTCAACCAGCCTTTCATATAAAGATTTTGCTTTACCAAAATTCTTATCCATCATGTAGCAGTCTGCAGCCCTTAATACAGCTTCTCTCACTTTTTGATCATTGATATCCTTATCAATCAAGAATACCTTCTCAAAATAAGTGACTGCTTTTTTATAATCTTCCAGCTCGTAATAACAATACCCAAGGTTATAGTATGCGTTCAACTCATTGGCTTCACCAGAAGAATAAGATGGAGTGGATAAAAATTGCTGGAAAAGATTTGCAGCCGCTCCAAAATTATTTTTCCTGAATGAAATTTCACCCAGCCAAAAAATTGAAAAATGATAATAATTTGAAGATGAATATGCTTTAAGATTTTTAAGCATCTGTTCAGCATTTTCATAATCAACATCATAAATCAACTCCAACCCTCTTCCATAATAAATTCTGGGTATAATACTTTTTATAGCTGGATTGGATAGATCCACTTTATCAAGCATTGAAATAGCCGCCTTGAAATTATTTGTCTTGGTATAATATTTTAATAAAATCTCTTTGGCTTCTGGAATAAATTTTGAGGAAGGATAATCATCAAGAAAGGCTGAAACTGTTTTAAAACCCTGATCTTCGAAACCTAATTCAAAGGAGAGTTTACCATCGAGATATGTAGCGATCTCTTTTTTATCTGCAGAGAGTGTTGATGAAGTACAGTACTGAAAAGATGTTCTCGCATTTGATTTATCGCCTAAATCCAAATATGCAAGTCCGAGTACAAACATCGACTCAATTGCAATATCATCCTTTCCAATTGACAACGGCTTTAATTGTTCAACAGCCTTCACATGTTTTTCCAAATGATAATAACTGGTTCCTAACTCAAAACGTTGAACAGGATTCAGTGTTATTCCCTGGGCGATAAGTTTTTCATATAAAGATGAAGTTTTAAGATACTCATCCTGATTAAAATAGATTGATGCAAGCAACTGCATCATCTCAACTTGATGAAGACCATCACTGTTCAGCAAATAATCTTCTCCATATTCAACCGCCTTAGTTTCCATTCCCTTGTCGTGGTATATATAGGCCAAGTAAAAAGGGACTGCCTTTGAATACTTTAGATCTTTTTCTATTTGCTGAAAATGATTAAGCGCCTCATCAAAGTTTTTTTCTGAAAAAGAGATAAACCCCAAGTAATACTGGGCATCTGTCGAATAAAGAACGCTTTTAGTTTGAAGCAGACTTTTTAAATATGGTTTTGCGTTGTCGAATTTTTTTTCAGAAAAATAAGCAACAGCTTTTTGGAATTGAACCTGTTCGTTTAGCGCGTTTGTTAAATAAATTTGTTTTGTTGATTCGAGGTAATCAATCGCCTCTTTGTACATGGAAAGTTCAAAAAAATAATCCGCCAAATAAACTGCAATACCAGTTTTATATGGCAAGTTGACAGTGGATTCATAAAAATCAATTGCCTTTTTTATAAAAAAGGATTCACGTTGAATGACACCGATTTGTAATCTTTTAAAATCAAGTTCCTCCAGTATTTTTTCTTGGGAGCTTGTATTCAATTGTGATTTTAGTCGTTCGATATAATCTACAGCTGATTCATATTTTTGTAAGTCCATCAACACATCAATCTCTTTTTCCCAGCGCTTGTGGAGAAGCAATTCCTCATTTTCCTGTGCAAATGAGGAAAACTGCATCAGGATGAGGCAAAGCATCATCATTAATGAACAAATAGATTTTGGGGCTATAAGAAATCTGCTCATATGCTAAAACAACCCAAAAATAACCTTTAAATATTGAGAATCAATCAATATTGTAACTTTGCAGCGAGGATATTAACATTGAGTTATACACATTGGAAAATGGATGTTAACAACAAAATAAATGCGACCATCATCACAATCGGTGATGAATTATTAATTGGACAAACAATTGATACCAATAGTGCCTGGATAGCATCCCAATTGAATAAAATTGGTATAACAATTTTAAGACGGGTTGCAGTGGGCGATGAATGGAATGCAATTTGGACTGCACTTGAAGAAGAGGGCAAACAAGCTGATATTATTTTAATCACCGGTGGATTAGGTCCTACTTCTGATGACATTACCAAACCATTGCTTTGTAAATTTTTTGGCGGTAAGCTGATTAAAGATCAAGGAGCGCTCGATAACGTCATTGAAATCTTTACCAAGAAATTGAACAGGCCATTGCTTGAAAGAAACCTCAAACAAGCAGAAGTCCCTGATAATTGCATTGTGATCCAAAACAAAAGAGGCACTGCACCTGGGATGATGTTTGAAAAGAATAATGTGATTTATGTAAGTATGCCCGGAGTGCCGCATGAAATGAAGGGAATGATGGAAGATGATGTAATACCTCACTTACTTAAAAAGTATAGCATCTCTCCTGTTCAGCACCGTACATTACTGACAGCAGGAATTGGAGAATCATTTCTTGCTGAAAAATTGGTGAAATTCGAGTCTGAACTCCCTGAGCACATCAAACTTGCCTATCTACCTAATTATGGGATGGTCAGACTCAGACTATCAGACCTTGACGCAAATTCAAAACCTCAAATCATTGAGGAATGGTTTGAAAAATTAAAATCGGATGTTGAAGAATTCATGGTTGTTGATGAAGACTTATCCCTACAACAGGTCATTGCCAGAAAGCTATTGGCATCAAATCAAACTTTATCAATTGCAGAAAGTTGTACGGGTGGTTACATTTCGCACTTGATCACGCAAATGGCAGGTAGCAGTCAGTTCTTCCTTGGGAGTGTTGTGAGCTACGCGAACGAAATGAAAAAAGACGCCTTAAATGTTCCTAAAGAAGTCATTCAGCAACATGGCGTTGTCAGCAAAGAAACAGTAGAAAAAATGGCTGAAGGTGTTAGAAAATTATCAAAGGCAGATTTCGGACTCGCAACTTCAGGTATAATGGGTCCAGGAGGTGGAACTGATCAAAAACCAGTTGGATTTGTGTGCGTCGGTCTCAGCACCAAAGAGAAAACCATCAGCACTACTTTTCAATTCAGATTTGACCGGAAAAGAAATATTGAATTAACCGCCATCAATGCCCTAGATTATTTGAGGAAAAATATGGGATAAGTACTTCAGAAAGATAGTTTTATACATCCAATTTAAAAGTACCTTTACATTCGAAACATTTCAGATCTGGCTATTACAAATGTCATAATGCCTAGGCTTGGCGAAAGCATCGTTGAAGCAACTGTTTTGAAGATTCATAAACAGGTAGGTGATGCTGTTCGCATGGAAGATATCTTAATGGACATTGCCACAGATAAAGTTGACAGTGAAGTACCATCAACTGCTGAGGGTATTGTGGAAGATATTTTATGCAAAGAAGGTGACGTCATCAAGATTGGAGCGGTCATTTTCAAAATACGCACCAGTAAGGAAGATGAAATTAAAGTAGAAAAAACTCCCCCTCCAACACCTCTTGGGATCAATGTCAATGGCAAACTGCATGAGAATGCAAATGAAGACCAGTCAGTGCCTTACGTACCTACAAACCAAACCAATATTCCAAAATCTGATCATGTTAGATTTTATTCCCCCCTTGTCATGAACATTGCAAGCAGTGAGGGAATCGGACTCTCTGAACTTGAGCAAATTATTGGGACTGGTAACGAAGGAAGAGTAACCAAAACAGATATTCTAAATTATGTTGCACAGAAAAAAACTGGGCAACCTTCTGTATCTCATTTTATCAAATCTAACACATCAACAGACAACTACTCTACACCTTCAACAGGAACAACAAGTGGAAATGTAGAAATTATTGAAATGGATCGTATGAGACGCTTGATAGCAGACCATATGATCATGAGTAAGTCCACCAGTGCGCACGTAACCAGTTTTGCAGAGGCCGATGTAACAAATATTGTTCAATGGCGTGAAGCAAATAAAAAGACATTTGAGAAAAGAGAAGGAGAAAAAATAACGTATACCCCGCTCTTCATTGAAGCAATTGTAAAATGCTTGAAGAAATACCCAATGCTCAATTCCAGTGTCATTGGAAATGAAATTCATATCAAAAAAGACATCAATATTGGTATGGCTACTGCACTTCCGAATGGAAATCTGATTGTGCCGGTCATTCAAAATGCAGACCAATATAATATTATCGGATTAACAAAGCAGGTTAACCGATTAGCCAATACAGCAAGAAACGGAAAACTGCAGCCTGCAGATACACAAAATGGAACTTTTACATTCACCAATATTGGAACATTTGGAAGTTTGATGGGCACCCCGATCATCAATCAACCACAAGTGGCAATCTTAGCGATTGGAACAATTAAAAAGAAACCAGTGGTGATTGAAACTGAACTTGGAGATACTGTAGGTATTAGACATATGATGTTTGTTTCTATGTCATATGATCACAGAATCATTGATGGATCTTTAGGATCCATATTCCTGAATGAATTTGTAAAAAGTCTTGAGGACTTTAATTCTAACCGTGAGCTATAAATTATTTTTCCTCTAGATCAATATCAAATCCCCAATTCATCCCTTTTTCTACTGCTGGTATTCCCTTTGTCAACCATATTGGAGGTTTTTCGCCTTTGAGTTTCCAATCAAAAAATTGTTGTTCTCTGATCTGAATATCCTTTCTGTTTTTTCTCTCCACTAAATTGTGTGCCTCTCCATTATAGTTCAACATCCAAACTTCTTTACCTAATCTTCTCATTGCTGTGAACATTTCGATGCCTTGATACCATGGCACTGCACCATCGGCATCGTTAGCCATGATAACAATTGGCGTTTTAACCTTAGGCAATGAGAATAAAGGAGAATTATCTAGGTACGCCTTGGTATTTTCCCAAAGTGTTGCACCGATCCTACTTTGACTTCTTTCATATTGAAATTGCCTATTCATACCACTTTCCCATCGAATACCACCATATGCACTGGTCATATTTGCAACAGGCGCTCCGGCCCAAGCAGCAGCAAAAAGATTTGTTTTCGTGATTATATATGCAGCTTGATATCCTCCCCAACTTTGTCCCTGTAATCCCATTTTAGTGCTATCAACCCATCCTTTTTTAACCAATGCTCTGGCACCACTAACAATGTAATCAAAGGCCGACTTACCGGGCAATGTATTTGCATAATAAATATCAGGTGCAAGCACCATATAACCTCGACTTACAAAAAAAGGAATGTTCAAACGGCTGGGAGTTGGTGCTGGGGGAAGATAATTATTCAACCCATCAGATAATGTTTCATAGAAATAAACAATCAGCGGATATTTTTTTCCAGGTTGGAAATTTTCAGGCTTATAAATGATACCTGTTGCAGGTTTGCCATTGTAGGCTTTCCAGGTAAATAATTCAGCAGTCATCCAATTGTACTCATCCTGTTGTTTGTTGATTGAGCTTAACTGCTTATTGTTTTTAAAATCGCTGGTAAAATAAAGTGTAGGCGACTGTTTAAAAGTTTCTTTGGTGTATATGAATGATTCTGAAGCTTTGGCTTTTATAAAACTGCTTGCAGAAAATGCACCCATGTCTAGTTGCTCAACCGATTTACTTGTTCCAATGATTAGTCTCCCAATTCCTGCTTGTTTATTTTTTTCATTAAACATGCTCAAATAAATCGTCTGACCCTTTGCTAAAAACTTTTTTTCAGCATCGGTCTCTAGATACCTAAACCTGATCATTGATTTTCTACCAGTACCATTGGTGATCATGATTGGTTTAACTGAAGCATCAGGACTCAATTGCCAAATATCAAAACGATCATACACCAACAACGCTTCATCATTTTCGAGCCATTTGACTATACCATAGGGTGTTGGAGAAGATGGCATGTCATATTCTTCATCATAAAGTTTTACAGTTACTTTTTTACTGATTGGAGTAACTTTTCCATTATGAAAGGTGAAATACCCTCTTTGGGTCATATCATACCAATAAATATATTTTCCATTGGGAGAAATATATGCTTGTCCGCTGACATTCGCTGCAATTAATTTTCTACTTCCATTTAATGGATCAATCAAATAGAAATCTTTTTTTGTTCCACCCTCCCATTGCATTGGAATGCGCTTCCCTTTATCAGTAATGCCTAAAAATTGTGCACCATCTCCTTCAAATGATACTATTGCCTGAGGAATATCTTTATCAGCAAGTTGAATAAGTTTCTTTTTATCAAGGTCAACCATTGCCAAATATGAACGTTTTCTCTCCTGCTCTACATTTTTTAATTGATAAGGCTGCAGATAATCATCTTTATAATGCCAAACATCCAACTTTACCAAATCCATCTCAATCAATGAAGTATCCTTTAATGGGGCAATTGGAGCAGTACCGAAAAATAACCTTTTACCAGATTTACTGAAGGTCAGATTTGCAAATTCGCTAACTGTCCAATTGGCATTCATACCAATACTAAATTTATCAGCAATGATGCTTGCAGCTCTGTCACCATTTTGCCAGAAAAGCACTTTAAAAAATTTCTGCGGTGATTTGAAAGCTGCATCATTTTCAGCCAGAAAAGCAACCTGGTAGCCATTTTCATCAACTGTAATATTCTTTATCGTATTCGCTTCATTAAAAATTGTATCCATTCTTCTTTCTACTGTTCGAAATACACTAACCTGTGGTTTTATTGACTTATCTTTTCTATGATGTGAAGTACCAACTACGAGTAATTTTCCGTTTTTGCTCCATGCATATTCAGTAACCAGCTTAAACGTTTTTTTAAAGGATGCGCCTAATTCCAATATCACCAGATCTGTGCCTTCTTTTGATAGATTATTCTCGTTGTTATCGCCATCAGCATCCTGTTCGATTAATTCATCATCACCACCTTCATTTGCTGTTAATTTTCTTTTTTGCCTTTTATCCGGCGTTTGTTCGATGATGATGGGAATTTTCTTTTTTGTGGAATCAATTTTGATTAAGGCAGCTGTATCTTTTTTGGAATCTGGTTTTATTGTATCAAACGTATTTAAAGTTGATAAGTAGGCAAGAAATGGATAAGTCTTTTCTGAAAGTTTGTAAGAAGTAACTGAAGCCACTTTCTCCAATTTCATATTTGCAAGAGATAAAATTCCCAGTGAATCTTTTGGCAAATCATCTGCTTTTTTCTTTTTGATTTTTGCATCTCGTATTTCCTTATAAAATGGCTTGATTTTAAATATCAAAAACTGATTATTGAATGAAAAATTTGCATTGTACCCTCGTTCAATAACCATTTCAGTTGCACCTGAGGTATTTTTTAAAATCAATTTACCATCCCCTTCTTGCTGATCTATTGTATAGCATACCCATGCTCCATTATCTGATATTTTTTTCTCACCAAGGGATTCCCATGTATCATAAACAGTATGGTCTAATGGTTTTTTTTGTGCAAATACACTAACCTTGAATGATAGTGAAGATAAAAGAATAGCAAGAGTGAAAATTTTCAGATTCATACATGATGCTTTGAAATGAAATTACAGATTTTATCAGTGAACACGATCACAATTTTATACTGGCTTGTCTGTATACTCTGATTGTTTGTAATACAACTGTTAAAAAAATTATCAGCATTCCAATATAGAAGGAAATACCTACCTCATTATACTCTTTAAAAATTAGAAAGGCCAAGGCTATCCCATACACTGGCTCAAGATTAAAGCTCAAGTTGACGGTAAAAGGAGATATTTTTGAAAGAGATCTTACTGAAAGATTGAAAGCAAGAACTGTACATAGTAAACTCAAGATCAATAACCATCCAAAATCTGATAAACTGGGCATCAGATTTGAAACCGGTGAGAATGAAAGGTAAACAGGAAGTATAAGTGTAAGTACAAAAAATCCCCCCGCTATTTCAAATAATGTGATGGTTTCAGGTTGATGAAGACTCATCATTTTTTTATTCAAGATTGGAAATAAAGCCGCAAGAAAAGAAGAGATCATTCCAAACAATATACCTGTTCTGAAATGCGGATCGAAATGGAACATTAAAGAGATTCCGATCATCACCATTAGGCCCAATAACAACTCTATCCATTCAAATTTTCTTTTTGAAATGATTGGATCAAGCAAGACTGAGAAAAATCCGATGGCAGAAAAACAAACCAGTGATACGGATACATTTGCGTATTTAATACTGCCATAGAAGAAGACCCAATGAAGTGCGATGATTCCGCCAATGCCAATCAAACTGAATGTTGATTTTAAACTCAGTTTTGGAATTTTCTTTGATATGAGAGCAATCAAGAATAAGGTCAAGGCAGCAAACATCATTCTATACCACACCAATAAGGCTTCATTTAAAGAAATTAACCTACCCAATACACCTGTGAATCCTGCTAAAAAAATAGCAGCATGCAATTGAAGAAATGCCTTTTTCATTTGGATTAAGTTAGGCAGATTTTCTAATCCGCTTCATAAATTTCCCAGATAGATAATCCAGTTGTAGGGAAAGTACACCCAGTGCGGCTTCTTTAATTATTCCTTTTGACATTTTGGAAGCGCCTAACTCACGATCCTGAAATACGATAGGTACTTCTTTTAATGTGTAACCAAGATGCCATGCTGCGAATTTCATTTCAATCTGAAATGCATAACCAACAAATTTTATTGCATCCAAATTCATCTCTCGAAGCACTTTAGATGTATAGCAAACAAATCCAGCTGTTGGATCCTTAACAGGCATAAAAGTGAGTAAACGGCTGTACAAAGAGCCCGTAAGTGAAATGATTTTTCTTGTCAATGGCCAATTCTTGAAAGCTCCTCCTTTTACGTAACGAGATCCAATTGCCACATCTGCACCATTAACACAAGCTTCATGCAAGCGATTCAGATCTTGTGGATCATGAGAGAAATCAGCATCCATTTCAAACATGTAGTCATAGCCACGTTCAAGTCCCCACTTGAATCCAGTGATGTATGCAGTACCCAATCCGAGTTTACCAGAACGCTCAATCAGATGCAGTATTTCACCTCTTGTACTTTGAAGATCTTTTACAATTGCTGCTGTTCCATCTGGAGAAGCATCGTCAATAATCAGAATATGATAGTCTTTTTGGAGATTTATAACAGCATCAATGATAAGCTGAATATTTTCCTTCTCCTTATATGTAGGTATGATAACAAGTTTTTTCAATGCCAACGGATCTATGGATGTTTGGATTTTAACATGGTTCGGTTGAAGATCTCGGTCAGCTTTTGTTTGGTGTGCAAGGCAAAATCATTTTTCATCATCCAGTCGTAATAGGAAGGTTCGCTTCTTAGTACATCTTCTACCAGTTTGCCTTTATGCTTGCCGAAGTTAAAGATTTCTTTGCCGTTTTCCATCACCATTCTTCTGGGAAAGTCAATGACTAATTCTTCCCCAATCACTTTAAGTATGGAATCAACTGAATTTCCGAGGTTTTGATATTTCCCTATTTGTGCCAGAAATACCTCCCAGGTGGCTGTTACATCAGTTTCTGCACTATGTGCATTTTCCAAGTCTTTATTACAATAAAACTTATAGGCTGCAGAGAGATTTCTGGGTTCCATCATGTGATATATCTTTTGGACATCCACCAATTTTCTTCCTTCTGTTTCAAATTCCAATCCAGCCCTTAAAAACTCTTCAACCAGCAAGGGCCAATCAAATTTATTTGAATTGTATCCACCCAGGTCTGCCCCCTCCATGAACTGGCGAATTTCATTTGCGGCCTGTTTAAAAGTTGGAGCATCTTTCACCATTTCATCAGTAATACCGTGAATTTCAGAAACCTCTTTAGGTATGGGTCGTTCTGGATTGATTAGTTTTCTTTTCATAAGTCGACTTCCGTCAACTGAGATTTTCAACATTGCAATCTCCACTATTCTGTCTTGGGTAAAGCTAAGTCCGGTAGTTTCTAAATCAAGAAATACCAATGGTTTTTGAAGAACAAGTTGCATTCTAATAAATTATGATATATGAATTTTGAAAATAACGAAAGAAAAATTAACAACTCTAATATTAATTGAAATTATATCAAAGCGTTATATTTGTGTACAACTGCATTCAAATGAAACGTGTTTTTTTCTTTCTTTTTTTGGCTTTTATCACCATGTCGACTATATCTTGTATGAGTGCAAAAGGTAATGCAAAAGGAGGATGTCAGATCACCAGAAATTTAGTGGGTTATAAATAATCCTTTTTAAAAATATTCCTACAAACGAGAAAGCCCTGTTGAACAGGGCTTTCTCGTTTTATAAAAGATTAATTATTCTGAAGCTTGGCGAGTCCATATATCTGTTCTGCCTATTAGAGAAACACCTACAAATCCTCTTACTTCCATTTTGTTGGCGCTTTCCAGTTTTATATTACACGAATAAGTATTACCGTTTTTAGGGTCATAGATCTTACCCTTATTCCATACATTATCACCTTTGTATACAAATCCCCACACATTAACCAATCCGAGTATCGGTCTGCTTCTGACTGACTCATCTGGATGTTTTTTATCCACCTTTGGCTTACCCGTTTCAGGATCTGTAGGTTCTTTTAGCCACACCACTTTACCTTGGTATTTATCCCCATTCTTGTATATTCTTACCATGGCAGTACCTTCTCCTGTTTTCCATACACCAACGATGGCATCAGGATTATC
>JAFMEZ010000037.1 GCA_017856455.1 Parafilimonas sp. | reverse complement strand
ATGACAAAATCGCCGCAATCAACATGGGGAGAATAATACGCTTTGTTTTTTCCGCGCAATACAGCAGCAATCTTACTGCTGATTCTTCCCACCGTTTGATTGGTCCCGTCAACAATATGCCATTTGCGTTGAACGGAAGCAGCATTAGCGTGCTTTGTGGTGAAATGTAGTTTACTCATTTTTTCTTTTTTTTGGGCCAAGCCCTGTTTTAAAATGTACTTCCGCCATCCCGGAAATACCCCATTCTTCCAAACGGGAGCGCAAAGCTAGTCCAATTCAAGCCTAAAAAAGAAAAATTTGAGATATTTTTTTGATGGTATCTTCATAAATCATTGATAATCAATTAAAATTTTGACTAAAATTTAAAATACTTGGCTAAAACCCTTGAAAATGCAGACTTTTGCAGGACCATGTTGTATAAAATCAAGTTGCTCAAGAACTTAGGTCTCCCCTTACTGGGAATTTTACTCCTACAAGCATGTAAGCATCCAACCCTTTTCAGGGAAATCAAAGCCGAACAATCAGGTATTCAGTTCAGCAATAACATCAGTGAAAATGTTGAACTCAGTGTTTTGAACTATGAATACATATATAATGGTGGAGGTGTTGGCATTGGTGATTTTAATCGTGACAGTCTGCCCGATATTTATTTCGCTGGCAACATGGTTTCAAATGCGCTCTATTTGAACAAGGGCGAAATGAAATTTCAAGACATAACAAAAGAAGCTGGAGTAGAAGGACAAGGAAAATGGAACAAAGGTGTGAGCATTGTTGATATCAATAATGACGGTTGGATGGATATTTATGTTTGCAGTGCAGTTTATGCAGACAGTAATGCAAAAAGAAATATTTTATACATCAATAAAGGCATCAACCCACAAACCGGTTACCCAATTTTTAAAGATGAAGCAGCTGCATACGGATTAGATGATCCGTCCAATACGCATATGGCTGCTTTCTTTGACTATGACAATGATGGTGATCTGGATGTCTATCTCCTGCTGAATGATCTGGATGGCACTTACCCCAATGAATTTCGTCCCATTCGTAAAGATGGTAGCTGGCCCAATACAGATAAACTGCTTGAAAATAATTACGACTCAACTCTTCAGCATGCTGTATTCAAAGATGTCTCAAAGAAGGCTGGTATTCTCATTGAGGGACATGGACTTGGTGTAAGCATTGCAGATATTAATCAGGATGGATGGAAAGACATTTACGTAAGCAATGATTACCTGTCTAACAATATTCTCTACATCAATAATCAGGATGGAACCTTTTCTGATCAATGCAATGTATACTTTAAACATACCAGTAAGAATGCGATGGGAAATGATATCGCAGATATCAATAACGATGGCTTACCAGATGTTATTGAAATGGATATGATGCCTGCAGATCAGTACCGTCAAAAATTAATGCACAGCGATATCAGTTACCAAAATTTTCAAAATTCAGAGCGGTTTGGATACATGTACCAATATCCCCGCAATACGCTACAACTGAATCGAGGAAAATCAAACAAAGAAAATGATGCTATGCTTACCCCAGCATTCAGTGAAATTGCATATTTCAGTGGAGTAGTACAAACAGATTGGAGTTGGGCCCCTCTTTTGGTGGATGTTGATAATGATGGTTTTCGTGATTTGATGATTTCAAATGGACTCCCAAGAGATATGTCTGACATGGATTTTATGGCATACAGAAGAAATGCATATGCCAGCACATCATTGGATGAAGTATTGAAACAAATTCCTGCAGTAAAAATCAATAACTATATTTTTAAAAATAATGGCAACCTCACTTTTTCAGACAAATCAAATGAGTGGGGTTGGCAATCACCTACATTTTCGGCTGGTATGGCTTATGCTGATTTTGACCGGGATGGAGATGTAGATGTCGTTGTTAACAATACAAATATGCAAGCATCATTGCTTGAAAACACATCAAACGAACAAAAAACAAAACAGCATTACATCAATATTCAATTGATTGGAAACAATCAGAACATTAATGGTATAGGTGCAACGATACATATATATACAAAAGGCTCTCATCAATACCACGAGTACTCACCTTACCGTGGGTATCTTTCTTCAATAGAGCAAATTGCACATTTTGGCATTGGAACAGCAGAAACAATTGATTCTGTTAAAGTGGAATGGCAAAACAAAATGATACAAGTCATAAAAAATATTCATGCCGATCAACTGATTACCATCAATATAAAAGATGCCATTCCTAATAACGAAATTGAACACCTCTCCACTCCATTATTCAATGAAATAACAGCAAATACTGGAATGGATAAAAATTTTAGTGAAATTGATTTTATTGATTTCGATATTCAAAAATTAATCCCCCATAAACTTACCAGATACGGACCCTCAATTGCTATAGGTGACCTCAACGGTGATCAGCTGGATGATTTTATTGCAGGCGGAACTTCACCATTTTATGCAAGCATCTTCATCCAACAAAAAAATGGAAAGTTCTTGAGAAGCAAATTGTCGGATTCCAATATCCCTCAATTGCAGGATGATGCTGGAATGCTCTTGTTTGACGCAGATGGTGACAATGACCTTGATTTATACATTACATCGGGAGGCGCAGAAAATCAACCTCAATCTAAAGCATATACTGATCATTTTTATTTAAATGACGGAAAGGGTAAATTCTCAGAAGAACAAATTGAAATTACCAATAACAGAACTGCAAAAAGTTGCATCAGTGCCAATGATTACGACAACGATGGTGATCTTGATATTTTTATTGGAGGCAGAGTAATTCCTGGAAGCTACCCATCTCCAACCAATAGCTTTCTATATGAAAATCAAAGTGCCAACGGAAAAGTGATCTTTAAAGATGTAACAAAAAATAATGCGCCTGAATTATTTCAAATAGGAATGGTAAGCAGTGCGGTATGGGCAGATATTGATGATGACGGAAAAGATGATTTGATTTTAGCGATGGACTGGGGTTCGATTAGTTTTTTCAAGAATGATGGAAAACAATTGAAAAAAATCAATACCAACATCAATGATCAAACAGGATGGTGGAACAGTATTGCTTCAACTGATGTTGACAATGATGGAGATATAGATTTTATAGTTGGGAACTTTGGATACAACGGATTTCTTCAGCCCTCTTCATCATTTCCAATCAATGCATATGGAAACGACTTTGATGGAAATGGTAGCCTCGACGCTGTTTTTAGCAGTTTCAGAAAATCAACTATAAATGGTCCTGTTAAAGAATTCCCGATCGCTGGTAGAGATGAATTCATCAGACAGATGACAATCATGAAAGAAAAATTTACCAACTATGCTTCATATGCAAATACTGAAATGCCCAATATTTTTAGTCCTGATATTTTTAAGAACGCATTAAAACTATCAGTTAATCAATTCAACTCCTCATGGATTGAAAACAAAGGGAATTTTCAATTTGAAGTGCATTCACTTCCAACTGAAGCACAACTTGCCCCTGTTTATGGAATAGTTGCAAGTGATATGAATGATGATGGTAACATTGATATTGCATTGAATGGAAACGAATACAATATGTCTCCATCGCTTGGAAGATATGATGCCTTTAAGGGACTGATCCTGGTTGGTGATGGTAAAGGAAACTTTAAATCTTTGTCGATCAAAGAAAGTGGAATCAATATTGACGGAAACGGCAAGGCGCTTGGAGAAATAATTATCAATCGTAATTATGCGTTATTGGCTTCACAAAATGAAGGAAGCATGAAATTATATACGATCAACCAAAACAACCATCAAATTGTTGATGTGAGTCACCTTGATGATTATGCATTGGTTCACTTAAAAAATGGGCAGAAAAGAAAAATAGAAGTAAATATTGGTCAGGGCTTTTTAACTCAATCAACTCCTAGATTGGTAATGAATAAAAGTGTAGACTACATTGAAATAGTTGATAAAAAAGGAAAAAGCAGAAGAATAAAGAATGAAATCAAATAGAATCAGCATCTTTTTAATTGCAGCAATAGCTTTCAGCTTGCTTTTAAATATCAGTTGCAAAAATGATGTACAAAATACATCATTAAAAGGGGCAGCACTGCAGCATTTCCTCGTTGGAAAACTAACAGAAGCAATTATCTATGATATTTATTCACCGCCCGTAGCAAGCCGACTTTATGCATATGCCAATTTGGCTTATTATGAGGCGATTAGTCCTGCATACAGTGCAAGATCCATCACCAATCAATTAAAAGGATTTGATCACTTTAAAGATTCACCTGATCCTAAAAAATTAAATCCTGAATTAGCAGGACTAACAGCATTTCTAACAGTATCTAAAAAACTAATTTTTTCAAAGGATAGTATCAATGTTATTGAAGTTTCGCTGCTGAAAGAATATAAAAATATCGACCAATCAATATTTAAATATTCAATAGAATGGGGAAACAAGGTGGCAGCAATTGTTTTGAAGAGAGCAGCAAATGATCATTATAAAATTACAAGGGGACTTCCCCGCTACAGTGTATTTGGAGAAGAAGGGAAATGGCAACAAACACCACCTGATTATGCTGATGCAACTGAACCACATTGGAACAAAATCATACCTCTTTTGATGGACTCAGCAGCTCAATTCAAACCATCACCGCCTCCAGCATTCAACATGAGAAAAGGATCAGTGTATTACAAAGAATTGATGGAATTATATACAACATCAAATCAACTTACGGCAACACATGATACCATTGCAAAATATTGGGATGATAATCCATTCGTAACAGAACACAAAGGACATCTAACCTTTGCCAATAAAAAAACAACCCCAGTTGGCCATTGGATGGGTATTGTCGAAATTCTTTGTAATACTGCAAAAAAAGATGCAATAGCAACTGCAGAGATTTATGCACTAGCATCAAGTGCAATATTTGATGGATTTATATCCAGTTGGGATGAAAAATTTAGAAGCCTTACAGCACGGCCAGTTACAGTGATAAGAAAATATATTTCCTCAGAGTGGAGCCCCATACTTCAAACCCCTCCTTTCCCAGAATATCCAAGCGGACATAGTGTTATTTCAGGAGCTGCATCAACTGTATTGATTCATCAATTTGGAAAGGGATTTGCTTTCCACGATACTACAGAAAAAAAATACCTCAACCTGGAAAGATCTTTCTCTTCAATTGAAGCAGCTACAGAGGAAATTGGAATCAGCAGATTCTATGGTGGTATCCACTTCATGTCGGCTATTACCAAGGGGAGAGAACAAGGCATGAAAATTGGACAATTATATAATCAATTGAAAAGGTGATTTATGAAAAAACTAGTCCTACTTTTTATATCGATTGCAATAATCATTGGAGCGTTATGGTTACTGCCAACTCAAAAACAATACACGCAAAAAATTATTATTAACTGCACACCTACTGCTGCAACAAGGATTATAAGCAACTTTAATCATTGGAAACAATGGTGGCCAGGTGAAATAAAAAATGACTCAATCGTCTCATATAAGAAAAGCAGTGTTAAGCTTCAAACCATTTTATTAAACGGCTTTTATGCAGCTTTCAATCATCCAAATATTCCCTCTTTTATAGACCTTCAATTCTTATCAGCACCAGACAAGCATTCTGAATTTATATACAGCTATACTTTATATTATTCGCCCAATCCATTCAAAAAAGCAATACAGTTCCTATTTCAGTCACATGAAGTCAAACAGGAACTTGATTCTTTTTTAAAAGATATTAAATCAAATCTTGAAAATGTAAATAAGGTATATGGTTTTGAGATCACTGAAGAACGAGTCCCCAACTCCATTCACATATCTGTGAAAAAAGAATTTAACCATTTGCCCAATAACGATGATATTTATTCGCTTGTAGAAGCTTTGCAGGGTTATATTGAATCAAATCAAGCAAAAGCTATCAATGATCCAATTTATAATGTATTCACCACAAATGACATTCATTACCAACTAATGGTTGCAATTGCTACAGATAGACCATTGCCATCTAAAGGAGATTTCTCTTATAAAGAAATGGTAAGGGGTAAAATCATAATAGGAAAGGCAATTGGCCCCAATGCCGCTATCGATGAATGCATGAAGCAAGTAGAATATTTCGTGAAAGATCATGGAAGGTCTTCCCCTGCCATTCAGTTTAATCGAATGATTTCAGACAGAAGAAAAGAATCAGACAGTACTAAATGGATCACCACTGTTAATTACCCAGTATTTGACAGATCATTTTTTTGAGATGATTTGCAATGCAGCATTGTTTTTTGCAAGAATATAAGCCTGCCTATTTTTAATCTTTATAGGAGCAGTTTTTCGAACTTGGCCATTTACCAAAACATTCAATTGCTTAGCCTTAAGTATTTGTTTTGAAGATGAAACCATCACACCATAATCTGCATCCTGTCTGCCGATTTCAACGTTATTATAAAAATAATTTCCAAATAACATTATCTGATGATCAATTTTTGTAGCAGTTTTATAGGTACTGTATTGAGCAGATGCCGGTAATTCTTTCAGCGTAAAATTTAGTTTACCATCATTTATAAATACAGCATTGCCAAAATATGAAGCAGTCAGTTTAAGCGACTTATTTAGTTTTTCTTTTCCCAAAAGAGTTGGGATGGTTGCTTTTGCAAAATCTTCTGCATATAAAAACTTCTTCTTTAAAAAAGGCATACTTTTTTCCAAAAGAATCTTACTGGCAAATGGTATCTCTTCATTACCTACATAATAGGTCATAACTTGCTCAACCCTGCCATTGCCGTCAAAATCATTGATATACAATGAAACTGGCTTTTCATCTGATGATTTTAGCCTGCTGTTCAATCCAAAATTTCCGGCAATAATATCCATATCGCCATCATCATCAATATCGATTGATGTAGAAAACTGCCACCATCCTTTTTTATCAGTTACAATTTTCTTTTCAAAGCCATTACCTTTTCGCAAAAAAATTTCCACTCCTCCCCAATCGTATGATAACAATAAATCATCTTGACCATCTTTATTAAGATCTGATGCTGAAGCGGAAGTGATCATTCCTGGTTTAAGGAGATCTTTGCAATAACTTATTGTTACATCAGAAAATGTGGCATTCTTGTTGTTCAATAATAAATAGGATCTCGGAGATATTCCATATTCCCAAGGAATGGCCCTGCCAGATATAAATAAGTCTAAATATCCGTCATGGTTCAAATCAATTTTAACTACACTACTTTGTGTAACATTTATATTGGGGAATGCATTCGATTGTTTAGATAAATTTCCCTTGCCATCATTTAAATACAAAAGGGGCTTTAAATGTTCGTCATCACCATAATATTCATTTCCGCCAGTAGCTATAATCAAATCTGGATGCGTATCATTGTTTACATCCCCCCAAGTTGCATCAACATGTTCCCACATTGAATCAAGCGCGATTGCTGCAGGATGATATTGGGTAAACTTACCTTGAGGTGTTTGCAGATATAAAGCAGCTGGTAATGACTTAGAAGAACCTATAAAGAAGTCTTCTCTTCCGTCATGATTGATATCTTCAACAGCAATAGCCGGACCCTCTGCAGATACCATATGTGGAATCAAGGGTTCACGATCAAATTCGTTGAACGGATTTTCTACATGCGTATGATTTACAGCAGTTGATTCAGTAATATCTTCCAGTAATACATCGAGATCTTCAACTGGACTTACATGCAATAAAGCATAATTAAAATCAGTCAACGTAGGGTTATACTCGATTTTATTAATTGTGTTTTTATTGATTGAAATACGCTGGTACTTGTCGTTAGGCCAGATGACAAATGCAGAATCAATATTTATATTCTTCAGGCCAATATGGACAGGTCCAAGCATACTCGACTGAAATCCATGTACAGACTGCTTTTCGTAAGTATATTTATTTTGTCGATCGAATAAAATAATTTTTGTACCAAATGCATGAGGATCGCTTGGAAAGTCTTTTAAATCAACACGGGCATAATCTGTTTTGATTTTTTCAGAATTACAATTGTTTTCATACAATACCACTGGATCATTGATGTTATTGACTACAATATCTAAGTCGCCATCATTATCAAGATCAGCATAGACAGCACCATTTGAAAAAGTAAGCGGATTTTTTGAGATGTCCCCTGAAATATTTTCAAACTTCAATCCACCATTGCTGATAAAAAACTGATTGGGAAGTTTAATCTCAGGAAATTTTTCAATCAGACTAAGATCTTTTTCCTGAATACCATTGTTTCTCAATTTTTGTTGCAGTTCCTCACCAGACACATAATTGATATAATCAATATCATTCATCCTTTTGGGGATACCATTAGACACAAAAAGATCTTTATTCCCGTCGTTATTAAAATCCATCCATAATGCTGCCCAACTCCAATCCGTAGCAAATACCCCTGCGAATTGTCCGATTTCACTGAATCTTCCATTGCGTTGATTCAATTGAAAGTTATTTCTGGCATACTGATAATGATAGCCGTACAAAGATTTTTGCTGAAATATCGTATAGTCATCTTCTGACAAAGATCTTCTCAGCATATACGGATCATATGGCAGCATATCCATTGAAATAATTTCAGGAAATGCATCATTGTTAACATCTGCCACATCTACGCCCATTGAAAATTGGGACGTATGCATGAGTTGTGCTGTTGACTGATCTTTAAATGTTCCGTTTTTTTGATTGATGTAGAGATAATCATTTTCATGAAAATCATTGCCAATATAAAGATCAGGCCATCCATCTAGATTGATATCAGCAACAGCCACACCCAAACCATAACCAATTTTAGTTCCGCGTATACCCGTTGATTTCGTGACATCAGTAAAATTAATTTTCACCTGATTTCCATAACGAATTTGATCATTTCGATACAACCGTTGTCCAACCAGTGTATCATACTGTCCTTCAAAATTTGCTCTCGGTGCATAATTGCCATCATGATTTACAGAATGGTTCAGTAAAAACATATCCAGGTCACCATCTTTATCATAATCAAGAAATGCAGCTTGCGTACTGTAACCAGAAAAGTCTAGTCCGTATGCAGCAGCTTCATCTTCGTAATGGGGAATACCATTTTCATCAATCTTCTTACAGATTAGAAGTCGATTTTTACCTTTAAGTATTTTATAATTCCCAACCTGACACACATAAATATCAAGCATCCCATCTGCATTGATATCTACAACAGAAACTCCAGTATTCCAACCATTGTCATTTTGAATTCCTGCTTTTGCTGTTACATCCTCAAATTTCAGTTTCCCTTTATTAATATACAAAGCACTACCCGTTCTATTGGCAGCAAAAAATAAATCAATCAATCCATCATTATTAAAATCTCCAGCACCCACTCCTGCTCCATTATAATAATACATGTATGAAAAGAGATTAAAAGCTGGGTCAGCTGTTAACTTATTTACAAAATGGAGCCCTGTATATTGATCATCACGAACAGTGAATAAAGCATTTTCATCATTATTTCTGGTGCATGAGATGAACAGAAAGGTATGAATGATTAAAAGACAAATATTTTGACGTATGCTTTTCAATTGATTATATTATTTTTTGGTCCCTGCTTTTTTAATGAATACTGGCGGTTGCTCATTTTGAAAAACCAAAAATCCTTTTTCACCTCTAAATGTTAAGGGTTGAATATCTTTTACCTGTCCGTTAAAACTCACACCAATTTCTGCAGGGGTTGATGTTGAAACAAGTTGACCTTTACTATTGATCAATAAATTGCCAAAACTTGCATCTACTCTACAAAACTGAGGCAATAAATCGAAAAAATTTCCTGCAACATAAATATCCTTTATCCCGTCTGAATTCCAATCATCGATTGCTGCTGCATTGACAGACGACAATTGAATGTTTAATGGCAATGCTTTGATCGCGAATCCTCCTTTGCCATCATTGTATGCAATAACAGACTGTGCTGTTGCAACAGTGTAAACATTTGACTTTTCAATTTTTTTCCCAAGCAGTTCTTGAACAGACTTGGTTGCAAAATCTTTGTGCTTCAAATTCATTTTCTTTAAGGAAGGAATTTGGTCGGTAATTTCTTTCTTTAAAAAGACAGGCATGTCTTTTTTATTGATTGTATGGCTGATGATTTTGTCTATTGTTCCATTCTGATCAAAATCGTTTACCCATAATTTAACTGGCAAGTCCTTGCTAGGCCTTAAATAAAAATTCTCTCCCAGATTACCCATTAGCAGATCAAGATCACCATCACTGTCAATATCAACTGTTTGTACATATTGCCACCATCCACTTAATTGTTCTAGTCCGGTTTTCATCTGTTCAAATTGCTTTCCATTAAAAGACAATACCATAGGCGCCATCCACTCTCCTACAATAATCAATTCTGATTGATGATCGCCATTGAGATCAGCAATAGTAGCAGATGTAACCAACCCAATACCATTGAGGAACTTGGCTGTTTTTTCAGTTACATCAGAGAATTGTCCGGAGCCATCATTATGCATGATAAAATGACTAGGCATAATGCCATATTGCTGAGGCGTACTTCTGCTTCCAATAAACAGATCCAGTTTTTCGTCACCATCATAATCAAATGCCACTGCAGTGCCACAGTTTGTATTGGTCATTGGAAAAGCGCCAGGCTTCAAACTAAAATTGCCTTTTCCATCATTGAGATAAAGTTGATTTTGATAAAAATTCGTGTTGGCATCAGCGAAATTTCCACCGCCTCCAACAAATAAATCTTTATCGCCGTCGTTATCAGCATCAAAGAAAAATGTTGAAGTAACATCATTGAATACAAATTTTTTAAAATCTTCTACTTCTTTTAATTGAAACCCATTTTTCGTTTGCAAATAAAGTTCACGAGGTTGCTGATTTGGCGTACCAATGAATATATCATCAAGTCCATCACCATTTACATCTCCAACAGCAGCTTTAGGACCGAGTTTTGACAACATGAATGGAACATTTCTTTCTGTATAGAAATCAACATAATCATCCTCAGCATATTTTTTATCAATGAGTTTAACTGTGTTGATCATTGGTTGAACAGTAATTAAAGATGCTCGTTTGGGAGTTGCCTGACTATTAGCATAATCTATTCTATGGGATTGATTGATTGAGAGGGATTGTAATGTGGTGGTGTACTGGTTAGGCCAGACGATTTCGACAGAGTCAATTTTGGCATTGGATAAACCGATGGTGAGTTTATATTCAACTGAAGATTGAAATCCTTTACTAGGGATCAATTCGCGAGTAATAATTTCCTGACCTTGGTATACTTTTACTTTACTACCTATAGCGAAAGCATTTGGTTTTTGATAATTGAGTGAAAATGATATGTAATTAGAATTGTATTGCTCTCTACTATTGTTTTTATATACTAATGCAGGTTGGTTTACATTATTAATGATCATATCTAAGTCACCATCATTATCTAAATCTGCATAGGCTGCGCCGTTTGAATAAGTGGGTTTTTCAAAGCCCCAATTATTGCTCTCATCTGAAAATCTAAGTGCTCCCTGATTCCGGAATGCTTTGTTGGGAACGGGAACAGATGGCATTTCTTTGATCACATTTTCAACTTCTTCTTTTCTTCCAGTCAGTGCCATTTTACTAACCACATCATTGGCAAAGAAGTCGATAAAGTCCTGATCTGTTACATCCCTGTAAATACCGTTACATACAAAAATGTCTGATTTGCCATCATTATCGGCATCAAACATTAATGCACCCCAGCTCCAATCACTTGCTGCAACACCAGAATAGAATGCAGCCTCCAAAAACTTTCCTTCACCATTGTTTACCTGCAATGCATTTTGTGTGAATTGATTATAAAATCCTTGGTTTTGTTTTAGTCGAAAAACCTCGTAGCCTTCAAATGAAGTATTTGTTTTTAGTCGATAGTCGTCGCCAGGCAACATATCTGTTGTGAAAATATCTGGCTTACCATCGTTATTGATATCCTGTAAATCAGCCCCCATAGATGAAAAGCTGATATGTTGCATTCGTTGTTCTAATTCATCTTTAAATGTTCCATTGCGCTGATTGATATAGAGATAATCTTTTTCAAAAAAATCATTTGAAACGTATACATCAGGATATCCATCAAGGTTGACATCTCCGACTGTTACACCCAGTCCGAAGCTGATGATTGAACCAAATATTCCTGCTTCCTTGCTGATATCTATAAATTTTCCATTATCGTTTCGATACAGATGGTCTCCGCCGCCTTTTAAAAATTCTGCGAATGGTGCATCTGCATCTCTCACAGTACGCATATTTGCGTAGTTCAAAGTATTCACTGGAATAGGACTGTTATTCACCAGAAAACAATCCAGGTCGCCATCCAAATCAAAATCAAAGAAAGATGCCTGAGTTGAATACCCGTCATTATCAAGTCCGTATTCAGTTGCTTTATCCGTAAACGTTAAGTCGTGGTTATTGATGAACAATTGGTTTTTACGCAAGTCTTTATCCATCATATTTCCGGCATTGCATACATAGATATCAAGCCATCCATCTGTATTAATATCTACAAAAACTACGCCTGTGCTCCATTGTTTCTTTTCTCCAAATCCTGCTTTCTGCGAGATGTCTTCAAATTGAAAATTTCCTTTGTTCAAAAAAAGTTTATTGGCTGATTGGTTTGCCGTGAAAAAAACATCTGCCAATCCATCATTATTTATATCTCCAGTTGCAACACCTCCACCGTTATAAAAATTTCTGTATTTGAAAACGTTATATTCTTTTGACTCTTCGAGCGTGTTCACAAAATTGATATTGCTGTTTTCGACCAAAGAAAACAGCGTTTCACGTTTTTTATTTTTACACGCCAACGTTGCAATAACCAATATGAGTAAGAGTATTTTCTTCATGAAAAATTTTCGAACAACAAAGATGACACAAAAAAGGCTGCCATGAAGGCAGCCTTTTTTAAAATTTATCCAAATCTCGATTAGTAACCGAAGTTTTGTTTCAAGTTAGGATTTGAAGAGAGTGATACAGTTGGGATAGGATACACACACTTGTATGCATCTGAAGTAACTGCTCTTTCTTCAACTGGATTGTTGAATACACCGAAGCGAACCATGTCAGTTCTTCTGTGTCCTTCCAAGTAAAGTTCACGTCCTCTTTCAGCAAGAATGTCTGAAAGTTTAATTGAACCCAATTTAGAAGCCTTTCTGTTTTCGCGAATCTCGTTAACGATGCTCAATGCAGTTTCTGCATCAGAACCACCTCTGAGGATAGCTTCAGCTTTCATCAAACGAACATCTGCGAAACGCAAGAATGGGAATTCATTGGTACTTCCCCATGCACCATCATTGATAGTTGCAGGGTCAAGTGGAAACTTATTTACACGGATACCGCTTGCCTCACCATTGAAGAAGATAGAAGCTCTGCGTGTAAATACCAATGGGTTACCAGAACGGTCATACAATTTATCAATTGGATCACCGATAACACCTGGTGCTTTTCTGTTGTTAGGATTAACTGGACCATAAGCCTGTCCAACTAAGAAACCAGCATTAGCACCAACTTTGTCAGTGAAACCTTCAAGTTTATCACCTTTTCTGATGTCACCATCTTCGAAGCTGTCGTAGAATTCAGATAATGTTACAAATCCATTCCAGCTTGAAGGTGCTTGGTTATAATGCCAGCTTTGAGAAGTCTGCCATCTTAAACCAGTACCGCCACCAGCTCTTGCATCAAATTCATTCTTACGAACAAAAATGTTCTCAGAAGAAGTCTTACCATTGTCCCACTTAAAGTTATCCCAGTAGTAGCTATCCAATTTAAGTACAGGATTAGCTGAAACAAGGTTACAATATTTGATCACCTGATTCATATCCGCAGCAGCGAATGTGAAAGGACCAGCTGGTTTTGTTGGATCTCCTTTGTAAACTGCTTTGTTCAAATATGCTTTTGCAAGCAAAGTGTAAGCAGCTTCTTTTGTAGCAACGGCTCTGTTTGTTCCGTCATAAGTTGGAAGATTTGCAATGCTTGCTTCCAATTCAGCAATAACTGCATCGATAGCAGCTGATCTAGACAATACTTCAGGAATTGCATTTGCAGCAGCAGTAGCTGGACGTGTTTGAACTTGTCCGTAAAGATCACAAGTGATCCAACGGAAGTAAGCACGTAGGAATTGTCCCTCTGCTTTTGTTCTTGCATCAGTTGATGTTTCTGCAATCAATGTTGTTTGGAACAATGCTCCGTTTAGGAAGTTCCAAGTATCAGTTACCTGATTGTGGTCAGGAGCCCAAGTGTGCAGGTGAAGTCTGCGCCAGGTACCAAAGTCATCCCAGTCAGTTCCACGTGTGGGGCCCATGATCTCATCAGTAGAGTGCTCATTCATTGCAAACCAGTTACCCTGGTTACCTGCCATTCCGTTCAGGATCTCATACACAGAAGAGATTGAAGGAGCTTTAGGTGCACCACCAGATTGGTTTGGAGCAACTGATACCGTACCCTTTGACAAATCGGGTTCAAGGTTTGTACAAGACGATGCTGCTAATAAACCTAGCATCGTAAAAACCGGTATTAATTTATTTTTCATGATATGCTTCATTTAATTCAATTATTTAATTGTTTATTAGAAGCCGATGTTTACACCAGCAGTAATCACTCTTGGTCTTGGATACTGAGTATAGTCAAATCCGCGAGAAGGGATACCATTGATTGATTTATCGACATTCACTTCAGGATCGATACCAGTGTACTTTGTGATCAAGAACAAGTTCTGTCCAGAAAGGAAAGCAGACAATGTTTTAACTGCTGCACCAGACTTGATATTGAAATTGTAGTTCACGTTCAAGTTAGAAAGACGAACGAAGTCACCCTTCTCCAAGAAACGAGTTGATACTGAACCTGGGTTAAATGGATTTTCAACACCATTACCAACAGCATATGTAACGTTACGTGCGTTACGCAAGCTACCCTTAAGTAACAATGCGTTTGCAGTATTGTTGTAAATATAATGTCCGCGAATTGTGTTCAAGAACGTACTGATTGACCATTGACCAAAACTGAAGTTGTTGGTTAAACCAGCGAATACATTTGGCAAAGCAGAACCAACGATTTGGTTAGCTGCACCATTTGCATAACGCGCATTTCCATTTCCGTCAAACCCGTTGAATACAGGCATTGACCAAGAGAAAATAGGATAACCATTTGTAAGTGTTTGTGCGAACGCACCAGTAAGACCTTGTCCACTTACAGCACCAGTATTGATTGGTGTTGGTAAACCAGAGATGTTATTCTTAACAGTTGTCAAGTTCAAACTAGCTTCCCACTTGAATTTCTTCGCATCAACAATCTTATAGCTAGCGCTTACTTCAAAACCTTTGTTGTTTACTTCACCATCAAGGTTGATCCACCA
>JAFMEZ010000090.1 GCA_017856455.1 Parafilimonas sp. | reverse complement strand
AAATGATTAATCATATTATTTTTTTTCACCTGGGTCATACACATAAACGACACTTATCGCAGCACAAATCATAAAAATGCCAGCCAAAACGATTGCATAAATTGATTGGCCATTGTAAAGATGTTTCACAATCCATCCTCCAATAAATCCGTTTATGATTTGAGGTAAGGTTATAAAAAAATTGAATATTCCCATGTAAATACCAAGTTTACCTGCAGGAATCGATGAAGATAAAATTACATAAGGCATTGCCAGAATTGAGGCCCATGCCAATCCTACTCCTACCATCGAATACTTTAACATTGAAGCATCTTCAATGAAATAAATTGAAATCAATCCAACTCCTCCTGCAAACAATGAAAACGCATGTGTGAGTCTACGATTCATTTTTTTTGCAATAAACGGCAAAAGCAATGCATAGAACATTGCAACCAAATTATAAACACCAAATGCAGAGCTTACTTTATTGCCTGCTTCATTATATGCAATTGATTTACTGTAATCACCAGTTAATTTATAAACATGCGTAGCAACAGCATCTGTTGTAAATACCCACATGCTAAAAAGTGCAAACCAACTGAAAAATTGAACCAATCCCAATTGCTTCATCGTTCTAGGCATATTCCTAAAATCTGTAAATATGGATGAAAGTCCAGATCCCTTTTCTTCAGCTTTTCCATGGTATTTCTCATAATCTTCAGGAGCATATTCTTTTGTAAAAAATATGGTAATCAGAATTGAAACCATAAAAACTAGCGCACCTATGTAAAATGAATATTTAATATTATCAGCAACTCCATCAGCGCCAGCCTCCATACTGATACCATTGTTTGCAAGAAATTCAGGTAATGCCGACCCTGCAACTGCCCCTAATCCAATTAAAAATGTTTGAATGCTAAATCCAGTCGCACTTTGTTTATTAGGGAGGTTATCTGCAACAAGTGCGCGAAATGGTTCCATGGCAACATTAAAAGATGCGTCCATTACCATTACCATTCCTGCTCCAATCCATAATGCTGGAAGTATACTGGCGAAATTTCCAGAGTTGGGTAGAATCATCAAAGCCAAGCTTGATAAGATAGCACCAGTTAAGAAATAGGGTTTTCTTCTTCCTAATCTGTTCCATGTACGATCACTGTAATGTCCGATGATGGGCTGAACAATCATACCCACCAATGGAGCAACAATCCAGAACATAGGAAGCTGTTCAACATCTGCACCAAATGAACGAAGTATTCTGCTGGTATTGCCATTCTGCAATGCAAAGCCAAATTGAATTCCAAGAAATCCAAAACTCATCAGAAAAATTTGACTTAATTCAAGCCTTGGTTTTTCTGCTGTTGCATGTGATGTATTCACATTAGTTGAAGCATTAGACATATATGCAGATTATGAATGTACAATGATCATTAAATTACAAAACCATCAGGAAGAACTGCACCTTTCTTAACAACGACAATCCCGTCTTTAATGGTATAGAGAAGATGATCAGCGTTGCTTAGGTGTTTACCACCATTGATACGAACATCATTTCCTATTCGACAATTTTTATCGATGATTGCATTTTTGATATAACACCTTTCGCCAATTCCCAATTTTGGCAAACCATTCCCAACAGATGCATTCATTTCTTCTAAGGTCTCATAGTAATCTGTACCCATTATATAGCAACTAACAATCGTTGTACCATAGCCAATTCTTGTTCTAATTCCAATCACTGAGTTTTCTACACGTGATGCATTGATAATGCAACCTTCTGCAATAATTGTTTTCTCTAAAGTTGTGCCACTGATCTTCGCTGGAGGCAACATCCTTGCTCTGGTATAAACAGCTTTTTTGTTATCAAATAAATTGAACTCAGGTACGTCTTTTGTTAAAGCCAAATTGGCCTCAAAGAATGAATGAATATTTCCAATATCAGTCCAATATCCTTCGTATTGAAAACTGATTACTTTGTGTTTGTTGATTGAGAAAGGAATAATCTCTTTTCCAAAATCAGTTGCATCTTTAAAGTCCTCTAAAAGAGAATTGAATAAAGTATCTCGATTAAAAATATAAATTCCCATACTCGCAAGGTAATTTCTACCCTGGGCCTTCATTGTTTCTCCAGTATCACTTACCCAATCTTTGAGTACATCAGCCTTAGGCTTTTCAATAAAAGACTGAATGATATTATTGTCTGCCTTCTTTAAGATACCAAATTCAGTTGCTTCACTTGCACCAACTGGAATCGTTGCGATAGAGATTTCTGCTTCATTTTTGATATGATCCTCAATCATTTTTTGAAAATCCATCTGATAAAGTTGGTCTCCAGAAAGTATCAATAAGTAATTGAAATCCTGCTGATTAATATGGCGAAGAGACTGACGCACAGCATCAGCTGTTCCTTGAAACCAAGCTGGATTATCAGGAGTTTGTTCAGCTGCGATGATATCTACAAATGCAGCGCTGAAAACACTAAAATGATAGGTGTTTTTAATGTGTTTATTGAGTGATGCAGAGTTGAATTGCGTCAATACATACATTCTGCCAATATCAGAATTAAGACAATTTGAAATTGGAATATCAACCAAACGATATTTACCTGCTATTGGAACAGCAGGTTTACTTCTGGTTGAAGTGAGTGGAGAAAGTCTTGTTCCCGCTCCACCTCCTAAAATGACTGCCACTAGACTTTTTATCATATTAAAATGTTTGTTTGAATTTAATAAAAACTTTGGTAAAGTTTAATATATCCCTCTGCACTCTTGTTCCAACTAAAATCCAATTGCATTATTTTTTCTCGAATTTTATTTAAAGTTTCCTTTTGTTGGTATAAAGCTACCCCTCTATAAATTGCATGTGTTATATCTCCTACTGATGCATGATTAAAAGTTATTCCATAGCCTCCATCATCCCCTAAATCAATAACAGTGTCTTTTAATCCCCCGGTACGTCTAACTACAGGGACAGTTCCGTATTTCATGGCATACAGTTGATTGAGTCCGCATGGCTCAACTCTTGAAGGCATCAACAAGAAATCTGCTCCAGCATACATCAAATGGCTCAATTGTTCATTGTATCCAATATATACATTGAAATCACCTTGAGCATAGTTTTTTAACAATGAAATTCCAGATTCTACTTCAGCCTCTCCACTTCCCAAAATCAAAAAATTCATCTTTCTGCCAATATGTTGGAAACTGTCAAAAATTACCTGAGGCAAAAGATCAGCGCCTTTTTCTCCCACTAATCTACCAATGAAAATGAATAATGGTTTATTGGGATCCAATCCAAATTCTTTGCAAATGATTTCTTTATTTTTTCTCTTCCCTTCATTAAAGTTTTTCAATGAAAATTTTTCAGTTAAATACTTGTCATTTGCTGGGTCCCAAACTTGATAGTCTATACCATTGATGATTCCACTACATTTCCCTTTCTCATATTCAAATAATGGTTCTAATCCATTGCTCATTGCCGTCAATTCACCAAGGTAGGAATTGCTCAC
>JAFMEZ010000089.1 GCA_017856455.1 Parafilimonas sp. | reverse complement strand
GGGTGGTGAAAGTCCTGATAATCTATTTTAATATGCACATCAGGAATAGCACATGAGTCTATGCTGAGTAACTCAGGAAAATACACCTCAGATTCAATCACCATTCCGTATGCCCAATACCTGTAACTCAAATCATCCAATTGTTTTTCTGATCAACCAAAAAAAGGGACGCAAAGGGTAATAGAGAAAGTATAACCGCTCTGGCAATGGGAATCTCTTCCAATCAGCTGGCGAGACCCACCATTTCATCCAAAACCAAGAATGAAAAAATCTTTTATTGAATGAAGAAAGAAATAATAGTTGCTTGATTGCTGCAGGATATCCCAACTCAACGAAAGAATCATTCTGCATGCGTTTAATGACACTTATTAATCTACTTTCTGAAATTACTTTTAAGGCATTCTCGTTACATCCATCAATAAATTCATACCCAGTCAATCTGTACAAAAGTGCTAGTGAAAATAATACATGCTCGTAAGCATTCAAAAATTTAGCCCTATCTATTAAATCATTCCAGTCCATTTTAACTTTATTCAATATCATGGGCAAATCCAACAACCATTTCATACGATACCATCCATGCTCGGTACCATGAACACATAAATAAATAAACTGGTCTACATGCTGCAGGGCATAGATATTTTTGTGCTGTGTGGTCAGAAGCCATGCAGTATTTTCAAAAACATCCCACTGAAACACATCATCCAGGGATCTTAATTTCCAATGCAGTTCAACAATAATTTGATTTTCTCCACTTTTTGTATAGAAACATAAATGATGATTGATCTTGAGAAAAACATATTGCTGTTTTCTAGTAAGATCAAAATAGTTGGACTCCAATTGAAACCCTTTTTGAATCAACCATTCAGCAACTTGGATCAGATTTTTTTCTTCAACTAAAACATCAATATCCCTTGAATGTCGCGCATATTTATTTTCGTAATAATTTGATGCTATTGAAACACCTTTCAGCAAAATAGCCCTTCCTGAGATTTGCACTAGAAAATCACTGAGCTGATCAAGAAAATTCTCTACAGCGAAAACACGCTGCATATTTTCAAAATACTTATGTAAACACTGCGTCAAGAACTCTCTTGAGTAGTTCCTTTTAATTGCATCATGTAAATATGGGTGTAATAAAAGACGATGCCGGTCTGCAAATTTCAATAACCGCATCTCATCCAATCCACACATTTTCTTCTCATCCAGCATCCATTTTAAAACAGATGCCACTTCTCCTCCACACATATGAAATCTTTACCTCATCAAATACATTTTTCCGTACCCACTTTTAAAATATTGATCTGTATTGTAAGATCCTTTGTTTAATTTTTCAATTTTTTTCCCTTTGATATCAGTTATCACTCTGTATAAATACACTCCATTTCCAAGTAATTGCCCGAATTGATCTCTACCATCCCATTTATATTCAGTGATATTATTTCCGATTTTAAGTGGACCCAATTCTGACAAGTTTATTTCTTTCACAATTTTACCTGTAATGGTTAGAATTTGAATACGCAGATTAGTAGGTAACTCAGAGCCGGTAAGTGTAAAGACAAATGCAGTTGAAGTAGTAAACGGATTAGGATAATTGAGCATATTGGTGATCATGGATTGATTCACAACTTGAAACAAAACACTGAAATCAGATTTACCCGATGGATTATCACTTCTATCTTTTGCCGTAATGATCAATTCATACTCACCATCCAATAATAGAAATGGTTTATAAATGATACTCGCAGTATTATTGGTTCCACCTGCAGGATTATTTGAAGGAGTAAATCTCAACGTATCGCCATCAAAGCGTATAGTTCTCAATATACCATCAGGATACCTTAACCTGATTTTAAACAAAGAAGTATCATTTAATGGCAGAAAGGCATTGTCATCCTTTAGCTGAATCAGAATATTGGGCTTGGATGAAACAATATCTCTGTTGAGAATATGAACGCCATCGAAAGTAACATCTAACATAGGAGGAATAACGTCTTCATTTACTTTCAGCTTTGTTTGCAGATAATTATTGAACAAGAATTGTTCAGATTGCTCAAATTGAGGATTGATACTAAGTGAAATCAAATTATTGGTGGAAAGATTACGTGTATCAAAGCTTTTGTTGAATTGTAAAGTATCCCCCGGCAGTAACTTCTTTTTAAGTCCCTCAAATAAAATTGAATCCTTATTCTTATCATCAGTGATCTTCCAGACAACCCTTACACTATCAAATGATGTTGTACTAATATTTCTAAAGTTTGCCTGAAACTGATATTTACTTCCTGCATCAAGTGAAGAAACCATTGTACTTGAACTTACATCAGACAATCCACCCTCTGGCACAGGATCATATTTCACTTGGATGTACTTAATCTGTGCTGGAGTTTGGTTAACACCATCGCTCTGATTGATGATTAATTTGATCCAAGGATATTGAACAGCGTTAATAAACGCAAGACTAGTATCTTTCGATAAGAGTGCTCCAACTTTTGGAACTGCTGATGAATACAATTGGGTCTCCTTTAAATTTTTGTCAATACCGATCAAACTGAATGTTGCATTATCTCCAATTGATGATTCTAAGGCATTTAATTTTACTCCAATGGACTTCCATGTTTTTGCAGGACCGATCAAAGGCATTGTAATTTCTCCTGTACTCTCCAGTGCTTCAATTGGAATTTCTGTGATCAATTCCTCAACAGCACTCTTACCCATTTTTTGTTGCATGAGACTCCATTCACCATTTTCATTTTTATAGGCCACCATCGTAAAGGGCAGGTTTGATTTAAACGAATCAATCAACGTAAAACCAACACTGATTAATTTATTGTAAAGCGCATCTTTATTCCATTGATCAACGATTTTAAGTCCAGTATCATCTTTCTTATTCCAGTGATTTAAAATCAGATAGGTTCCATTGGGAACAAGATTGAAAAAGTTTGCTGCATCATTTCTTCCTTGCTGAGTATTATAATTGAACCAAAACTGATATAGATCAGTATTGAGGAAACAGCTTGAGGGGACAAAACTTCCATACTTTGAACCAGCAGGAGGAGTTGTATTTTTAATTGGTCTTCCAGTGCGTTTAGCGATAAGAGAAAACTCTAATGTTCCAAACGCAGCATCACAACTCTGATTATACACTACGGTATTCCCAATTTCAACTGTATTATTTGCTGTGGTATTTGACTTAAGTCGTGATTGAACGAATAATGTCAGGTTCTTTTTTGCAAAATTCAAATTTCTTGATGGATCGAAAATTAAATTTGAATTATTATTCCTTAGGTATTGAAAATACCCCGATTGATTCCAGCCTTCACCTGAGGATGACAGATAAACCAAAGACGAATTGAACCAGTTATTTGCTGCGCCAGGCTGGCTCTTTTTCGAAACCCTCCAATAGACTATTGTGCTATCGTTTACACGAATTTTTGGTTCATATTCTATAATTCCTCCATTGGAATTTACAATCGAACTATCAAGCAAAGGAGAGTTGAAACC